>JADLCW010000418.1 GCA_020847015.1 Thermomicrobiales bacterium
ACCAGCGGCAGCAGGAAGTCGTTCCACGACCACAGGAAGAACAACACCGCCATGGTCAGAATCGCCGGCCGCGCCAGCGGCAGCAGGACATCCCACAACACGCCCCAACTGTTGGCCCCATCCACCGTCGCCGCATCCGGCAGATCGTTGGGCACTTGAGAAAAGAAACCGCGCATCCAGAGGGCGCCGAACGAGATGTTGAACCCGATCTGCGGCAAGATGATCGCCCAGTAGGTGTCGTAGAGCCCCATCGCCTGCAAGTTGTGATAGAGGGGGATGATCACCGCCTCGCCAGGAATCATGATTCCCAGCAGCAGCAGAAAAAACAGCACGTTCGCCCCCGGGAAGCGCATCCGCCCGAATGCGTAGCCGGCCAGCACCGAAAGCAGACTGGAGATGACTACCACCGGCGCCGCCACGAACACGCTGGAGCGGAAGTAGCGGGAGAACCGAGCCGTATTCCAGGCATCGGCAAAATGATCCCAGCGCCATGCCTGCGGCAAGCCAAAAGTGTTGCCTGCCAACTCTGCGTTGTCCTTCAGCGCCGCCAGCGCGATGATCACGAACGGCCCAAGCGCGATCGCTGTCAGAATCGCCAAAATGACGTAGGTCAACGCGGTATGGGCCGTCGCCGGCCCGCTGGGGCGAGCGGTGCGCGCGGCGTTCGCTCGTGTGCGCGATGGCGCTTCGGTCAGGTCGGTCGCGCTCACGCTACCCCTCCGCCACCGTCCGCAGCCGCAAGGTGATCACGGCGTAGGAAACGATCAGAGTCACCACCGTCAGCACCACCGCGATGGCCGCCGCGTAGCCGGTGCGACTCAGCGTGAAGGCGTTGCGGTAGATCTCCAGCGCCACCACATGAGTTCGATTCGCCGGGCCGCCGCGCGTCGTGACGAACACCAGATCGAAGGTGCGCAACGCCGTGATCAACAGCGTCACCAGCGCGATGGTGATCTCGTTGCGCAACTCCGGCAAGGTGATGGACATGAATTGCTGGAACCCATTGGCTCCGTCCAGCTTGGCCGCGTCGTACAGATCCTCGTCGATGCGCTGCACGCCGGCGATGAACAGCACCATCGCGAAGGGGTAGCTCACCCAGGAGCCAATGGCGCCGATGGCCGGCAGCGCCGTCTGGAAATTGCCCAGCCAGGGCCGGGTCAGACCCTCCAGCCCAATTCCGTCCAGGATCTGGTTGAGTGGTCCTTTCGGCGCGTAAATCCATTTCCAGACGACGCCGACCACCACCATCGACATTACTTGCGGCACGAACAATCCCGCCCGGAAGGCGTTCAGTCCCCGGATCGGCCGTCGTGTCAGCAACCCCGTCAGCATCAGCGCGAACGCGATTGGAATGATGGTATAGAAGACGATCAGAGTCAGGTTGTTCCGCAGAGCGATCCAGAACAGATCATCGTCGAGCAGGGCGCGGTAGTTGCCCAGCCCGATGAATACAGCCGGGGTGAAACCGGTCCAATCGAAGAAGCTAAGGCGAGCCGTCTGCACGATCGGCAGCAGCACGAACACCGCGTAGATGAGAAACCCCGGCAGAATGTAGAGGTACCCCTCCCACGGGCGTTCACCGGGTCGACCACCGCGAGCCGATGCTTTCCGCGCGATCTGCATGTGCGATCCCTCGCCGCATCCGCCGGCAGCGCGCCGCGCTGCGCGCCGCCCCGTGCGATGACCCCGGCGACTGGCGCCGGGAGGCGGCGCCAGTCCGACCGGTCAGCGCGCCCGGCTCAGGCGGACGCTTCTTTCTGCGCCAGATAGGCTCCGTAATCGGCCTGGTTCTTGGCGACGAACTCTTCCGGCGTGATCACCCCGGCCAGCAACTCGGTGAGCGAAGCCGTGAGCGTGTCGTAGAAGGTCGGGGTCGCCCAGTCGAGATAGTGACCGGCGCTGTCGGTTTCGTTGATGTGATTCCAAGCGGCCACGATGTCGGCGAAAAGCGTGCCCGGCGTCGCCATGTCGGCATCGACGCCCAGCGGCACCGTGCCGTTGTCGGCAAACCCCTGGACGGCGCGCGGGGAAACCAGCCAATCGATATACTCGGCAGCCAGGTCGGGGTTCGGAGATCCAGCGCGGATGGCGTAGGCCATCGAGGTGCCGGCCACGATCGGCTTGTTGGTTCCCTCTTCCAGGGGCGGGAACAGGAAGAAGCCAAACTGCTCCGGATCGCCCTCCGACAGCATACTGCTGAACCACGACCCGGTGATCATCGTCGCACCCTGGCCGTCCTGGAACATCGCCGCCATATCTTCTGTACTGATGCCGAGGAAGTCGGGGGTGAAGTACCCCTTGTCGACCCACTCCTGCAGTTTGGCCGCCGCTTCGACGTTCTGCGGGGTGTCGAACGTGGCGCCGGGACGACCGTAGACGAGGTCGTCCAGGTACTTGGTGTCGACGTAGAGCCCTTCGATCTCGCCGTAAGTATGAATAGCCGGATCTTGACCGAGATCGCCGAACGCGATGGGGATTTCGCCGGCGGCCAGCAACGCATCCAGCGCGGCTTCGAATTCGGCCATCGTCTTCGGAGTCTCGATGCCCAGATCGGCCAGCTTCTGCCGATTGAAGTAAACGCCGACGAATTCCGCCGTCAGTGGCATCCCGTAGAGAATGCCCTCGCCCATCTGCTTGCCGTCATCACCGAGGCTGTTGCGGGCGACCATGCTGGGCGGCAGCTTCTTCAGCCAGCCGTAGCGCTCGGCGTAGGGGCCGAGATCGGTCAGCAATCCGGCCTGGGCCATGGCTCCCATGTCGGACATACCCTGGTTGATCTGGATCAGATCCGGCCCGTCCGGCGAACTCATCGCCAGCTTGGCGGTCGCCTTCAGATCACCGAACGACTTGGCGATCCGGTCGATGGTGACGCCAGGGTGGGCGTCCATGAATTCCCGATCGAGCTGCTCGATCAGCGCATCGTCAACGTCACGGGTCCAGTTGTCCCACACCGTCAGCGTGACCGGCTCCTGCGCCCGCGCGCCCGGCGCCAGCACCGGGGCGAGTCCGACCAGAACCATCGTTCCGGCCGCCCCCTTCAGCACCAACCGCCGACTGAATCGTCCGTTCTCGCTCATTCTCGCCTCCTCGACTCGTCGCAGCGTCACCCGTGACGCCCCGAGCTCTGCCTGAACGACCCGGCTCCCCGGGTCTCTGCGGCGCGCCGCCACGCCGCCTCGTCGTTACGCGCCGTGCCGCATCACCTCCCCTCGGCCGCCCGCCTCGCTGTGGGCGATGCTCAGGGGATACCGCTTTGGATTATGGGACGATTGCAGCAACTCGACGGGACGCCCCGCCCGATCGTAGGTGACCTGATCGACCGTCAGCACCGCGCTCGGCTCCGGCAATTCCAGCAAGACGCGCTCGACCGGATCGGCCAGCCGGGCCGCAATGGCGGTGCGCCCTCGGGTCAACCGTACGCTATAGCGCTCGGCCAGCACGGCATAGAGCGATATCCGATCCAGCGGCGCCGCCAGCAAATCGGGACACATGGCGTGAGGCAGCCAAACGTGCTGGAGGATCGCCGGAGCGCCATCGAGCAAGCGCACCCGCCGCAACGACACCAACTCCGTGCCGGCCGGCACATCCAACTGGAATGCCTGCGCCGGCGCGGCCAAAATCAGGCGCGCTTCCAGCACGCGACTACTCGGCTCCTGCCCGCGCTCCCGAGCATCGTCGCTGAAGCTGCGCAGCGCGTGCAGTTCGTAGAGTTGCTCTTTCTCTCCGACGAAAAAGCCGCGCCCAGGCACCGAATAAACAACGCCTTCGCCGACGAGGTCGGCCAGCGCTTTGCGCACCGTGATGCGGCTGACGCCAAACCGCTCGACCAGTTGTCGCTCCGAAGGCAACTGCCGCCCGGGTTCGCCACCGGCGGCGATCTCGTCGCGCAGCCAGCCTTTCAGTTGCTCGTAGAGCGGCGTGGCCGAGTCGCGGACGATCACCATGGACTCCCGGACTTCACGAGTGGATCGGACCGGGTATTGCCGGATATGTCCGGCCCCGTTACGATCTTCTACGGTCGATGCGACCGTTTGTCAAGCGTACGGCGCGGCGAGCCAATCCGCTCGTCGTCCCCCGGAGGAACCTCGCGGTGGCGCGCATCAAGATGGCCTACATTGGCGGCGGCAGCACCCGCGCTCCCGGCACCATGGCCTCCTTCATCGATCAAGGTGAGAATTTCGTCGGCTCCGAGGTCGTGCTGATCGATCTCGACCCCGATCGACTGGCGCTGGTCAAAACGCTGGCCGATAAAATGGCCCGCTGCAAGGGGCTCGATCTAACCGTCACCACTACCACCGACCGCCGTGCTGGACTCGCCGATTGCGACGCCGTGCTCTCCAGCTTCCGCCCCGGCGGGTTCCAGGCGCGGGTGCTGGACGAATCGATCCCTCGCAAGTACGGCGTCATCGGGCAGGAAACGCAAGGCCCGGGCGGCTTTTTCATGGCGCTGCGCTCGCTGCACGTCATGCAGGGCATTGTCGAAGATCTGCGCGCCGTGGCGCCGAAGGCGATCGTTTTCAACTACACCAACCCGGTCAATATCGTCGCCCAGGCAGTAACCCAATACACCGATACGCCGATCGTCTCGCTGTGTGAAGGCCCGCTCATTTACCCTGCCGAGGTCGTCGAGGCCGCCGGACTGGACCCGGACAAGGCCGATGTCGCCTCGATCGGTCTCAATCACGCCTCCTGGTCGGTTCGCCAGACCTACGACGGCGAAGATCTGATTCCCTTGCTGACCGCAGCCTGGCAGCAGCGCGAAGACGACCCGACGTTGAGGCCGGGCATCCGCCGCATGTGGGAACTGGCCGTGCTCTACGGTTCGCTCCCCACCGAATACATGCAGTACTACTTCTTCGAACGCGAGATGCTCGAATATCTCCGCAACAAACCGACCACGCGCGCCCAGGACATTCTGGCTAACGCTCCCGACTACTGGAATCACTACCGCGAACAGGCCGCAACCGACTGTCCCACGCTCGACCCGGCGCGCTCCCGCGGCGGCATCCATGAACTGGAACTGGCGATCGACTGCATGGACGCCATCTTCAACGACCGTCAGGAAACGATGCCGGTGAACGTGCCGAACCGGGGAGCCATCCCCGGGTTGCCCGACGATCTGGTGGTGGAAACGGTCGGCTACGTCGATGCCGCCGGCATCGCGCCGCTGGCGCTGGGACCGCTGCCGCGTCCGGTGACCGGGCTGATCGAAGCGCTCGGCGAATACCAGTGGCTGGCCGCCAAGGCCGCCTGGCGCGGCGGACGCCGCGAGGCGATCCAGGCGCTGGTGGCGAATCCGCTTTGTTCTGATCTGCATCTCGCCGAAACGATCTACGATGAGATGGCCGCCGCGCTGCGCGACTACCTGCCGGAGCGGCTGCTCCACTAGGTCGTGCGGTCCGCCACCGGGAGACCTTCGATGCGCCTGATCGTGACCGAAGACTATGAGGAATTAAGTGCGGCCGCGGCTGGCTGGATCGCCGACCGCATCGCGACGCGGCCTGATGGCTGCTTCATTCCCGCCACCGGCGACACCCCGATGGGCGGCTACGCCCGGCTCACCGAGGTGCTGGCCGTGCGCGATCTCGATGCGAGTCGGCTGCGGATCGTGCAGCTCGACGAATATCTGGGATTGCCGGCCGGCGACCCGCGCCTGCTCTACGGGTGGATGGAGCGGTCGCTGCTGGAGCCGCTGGCCATCCCGGCCGCCCACGTGGTCGCCTTCGATAGCGCGGCCTACGATCCAGTCGCGTCGTGTCGCACTGTCGACGAGGCGATCGTGGCCGCCGGCGGCGCCGACTTCACCGTGCTCGGTCTCGGACCCAACGGTCATCTCGGGTTCAACGAGCCGCCCGCCGACGCCGATGCGCCCACTCGGGTCATCGAGTTGACCCCAGAATCAATCCATTCCAACGCCGTCTACTGGGGAGGCGAAGATCGCGTGCCGCGCCGAGCCATGACGGTCGGCATGAACCGGCTGCTGGCGGCGCGCGCCATCCTGCTGCTGGTGAGCGGTGAGAGCAAACGCTCGATCCTGCACCGAACGCTGTCCGGACCGGCGACGCCGGAGGTTCCCTCCTCCTACCTGCAATCGGCGGACGGCGTGACCATCATCGCCGACCGCGCCGCCTGGGGCGATCAGCCCGTACCGGTCGCGTTCGGCGGATGAGACGGGGCGATCGAGCGGTGAGCTACGTTCTCGGGGTCGACGGCGGCAACACCAAAACCATCGCGCTGGTGGCGAGTGATGATGGCGTCATCGCGGGCTGCGGCCGCGCCGGCGGCAGCGACATCTACGGCGCCGCTTCCGTTGCTGCCGCCCTTGCCGAACTCGACGCCGCCGTCGCAACTGCGCTCGACAAGGCTGAATTGCGATCGGATCAGATCGCGCGCGCGGCCTTCAGTATGGCCGGAGCCGACTGGCCGGAGGATTTCGACTTGCTGCGCGCCGAATTGCGAGCGCGCGGCTACGAGGCGGAACCGGTCATCGTCAACGACGCGATCGGCGCGCTGCGCGCTGGTTCGCCCGACGGAACCGGCGTCGTGCTGGCGGCCGGCACCGGGATGGCCATCGGCGCCCGAGCCCCTGGCGGGCGCGAGTGGCACTCCGGTAACTGGCCCACCGCCGGTGGTGGGTCCGGGTTGGGTCGTGCAGCGCTCGACGCGGTGTTCGGCGCCGATCTCGGCGTTGCCCCGCCGACCACGCTCTCAGCCCGGGTGGTCGCCTACTTCGATGCCGACTCGGTCGAGGATGTGCTCTATCGCATCACGCATCGCGGGTCCGGTTGGAGCTGGCAAGCCACAGCTCGCCTCGCCCCACTCGCGCTCGACGAGGCCGACCGCGACGATCCGGTTGCCGCGGGCATC
>JADLCW010000419.1 GCA_020847015.1 Thermomicrobiales bacterium
AGCGCGGTCGGCAGCGGCTGCGGTTCCATCGGCGCGCCGGCGACGACCAGCGTGGCGACGGGGAATGCCGGTTGCGCCTGCCCCCCCTCGCCAAACGCCAGCGAGCGCAGCGCATAGCGCCCCGGTTCGGCCGCCTGCACCAGCGCGTCGGCGCGTTGACCGGGCGCCAGCATCAGCGTATCGACCGGGCGCGTTTCCGGCAGGGCGTTGCCGTCGTTGGCGATGACGTGGAACTGATGACCGTCCAGTTGCAGATGGAAGTGGCTGTTCGCGCTCATGTTGGCGAGCCGCCAGCGCTGGGTTTGACCGGGGCGGATGGCGGCCTCCGGGTTGGCCGCGCCGTTGACGGTGTAGATGGATTCGCCGGCACGGGTTTCCGGTCCTTGCAGCACGAACATCCGCTCCGGCAGACCGGCCACCCCGGGCACGGCGTCGAGCGCGCCGTCGATGACGATCGCGCCGGCCAACCCGGCTCCCACCTGCTCCTGCGCGTCGCCGTGGTGGTGCGGGTGATACCAGAAGGTGCCGCCGGGGTGGTTGGCGGGGATGGCGTAGGCGTACTGAAAATTCTGCCCGTTGTCGAGAGTGACGAACACGTTGTCGCCGTTGCCCTGCGGCGACACGTGCAACCCGTGGACGTGCAGATTGGTCTGGTCGCCGCCGAGATTGTTGCGCAGCAGCACCCGCACCGTATCGCCCGGCCGGAAGCGCAGGGTGGGACCGGGGATGCGCCCGGCGTACCCCATGCGCCCCAATCCGGCGGCGGGCACGGGGCGGGCATCCAGCACGACATCCAGCGCGCGGTCGGAGCTGAGCAGAACCGGCGGTTCGACCCAGCCGCCGGCGCCGCCGGCTCCGATCAGCGGATCGATCGCCTGCGCCAGCGCCCGCCGCCCGGCTCCGCTCGCGCCGCCGAGCGCGACCGCGCCCAGCGCGGCCATGCCGGCTGCCGCCGCCCGCCGGCGGTTGATGCGGCGCGATGCCGGGCGCGACGAACCGGGGAGGCGCGGCTGGGTCATGAAACGCTCCTTCGAGGCGGCCGGCGGCGCGCCCATACGATCGCGCGGCGGGACAACGCGATGACGACGGCGCGCATTGTACTCGCTGCCGGCTTGCGCGCTCGCCTTCCGGCGTGTACAAAACCCCGCGTACGAATGCATCGAACGACGGGAAAGGGAGGCAGGATGGCCGCGTCGCCCCGCTGGACGTTTCGCGCGCTCGGGTTGCTCGCCCTCCTCATCGGGTTCTGGGCTCCGCTGACCGCCGCCCAGAGCGACGGCGTCATCCTCGTCGCCAGCGGGCTGGTCAACCCGCGCGGTCTGACCTGGAACGCGGACGGCGCGCTGTACGTGGCGCTCGCCGGCGTCGGGGGCGACCCCGTCGCGGCCGGGTTGACCGGGTCGGTCGCGCTGATCGACGATGGCTGCGCGGCTCCGGTTGCCGATAATTTGCCCTCCATCCGCGACGAATCCGGCCAGGTGGGGGGGCCGGCGGCGCTCGCCTTTCTCAATGGCCGCCTCTATCTCGCCAGCAATGACGGCGGGGCGGACCCCGATGCCGCGAGCGGTGTTTCCGTCATCGACACCAATGGCGGTTGGGCGTCGATCGGCAACCTCGACGCATGGGTGGCGAACCACCCGGTCGCCCATCCGGTTGCCGGCGATCCGCACAGCGACCCCGTGGCGATGCTGGCCGACGACCAATCGCTGGTGGTGCTGGAGCGGGCGGGCGGGCAGCTGCTGCGCGTCGGGGAGGATGGCGTCATCACCCGGGTCGCCGATTTCTCGGCCAGCGGCGGCACGGTCGCCGGGCTTGCCCGCGATGCGGACGGCGCGCTGGTTGTCGGCGTCACCGACCGCGACGGAGCCGGCGCGGTGTGGCGGGTGGCGCCCGATGGCGCGCTCGCTCCGGTCTGGACCGGGCTGGGCGCCGTGACCGGGGTCGCCATCGCGCCGGATGGCGTGCGCTACGCGCTGGAGACGCCCGCCGCTGCCGACGATCCCCTCGCCGCGCGCGACGATGGCCGCATTCTGCGGCAAACCGGACCGGACACGGCCGAACCGCTGCTCACCGGACTCGACCGACCGGCGGCGATGGCCTTCGGACCGGATGGCGGGCTCTATCTCACCTTCCCGACCGCGACCGCGCCGCTCGCCAGCGGAGGCATCTTGCGGGTCGATCCGGACGCGGCCGGTCCGCTGGGGTTCGACCCGGCGCGGTTTGCCGACAGCCGCTGCGCGCCAACCACCGGACCGGCCGCCAGCCCGGGGAGCGCCCCGTCAACGACCGCGGCGGACGCCGGCACGCCGGACGCCGGAGCCATGGCGGTGCGCATCGCCGATTTCGCCTTCTCGCCGCCGACACTGGATATCGCCGCCGGCACGACCGTCACCTGGACCAACGCCGATACGGCTCCCCACACCGCCACGGCCAAGGACACGTCGTTTGATTCTGGCAATCTCGATCCGGGAGACAGCTTCGCGCACACCTTCGCCGATCCGGGAACCTACGACTACGTCTGCTCCTACCACGCTGGCATGAAGGGAACGATCGTCGTTGAATGATGCGGGGCGTTGGGTCGCCGCGCGGGAGGAGAGCGGGATGCGGAAGATCCCCGGACGCGGGATCGCGCCGACAGCGGTCGCGATCGCGACGCTGATCGGTCTCAGCGGGTTTGCGGCGCTGGCTCCGGCGGCGGCGCAGGAGCCGGCCGCGCCGATCGCGCTGGTCGCCAGCGGGCTGACCAATCCGCGCGGCATGGCCTGGGACGCCGCCGGCGCGCTGTACGTGGCGCAAGCCGGCACGGGGCGCACCGAAACCTCGGTCGGAGCGGCGGCCAGCGTCGCCCGCATCGAGGATGGTTGCCCGGTTCCGGTCGTCGCCGGGTTGCCCTCCACGCGCGGCATGTCCGGCGCGGTGCAGGGTCCCAGCGACATCGCCTTTCTCGATGGCGCGCTTTACGTGCTGCAAGACTCGCAGGACGACCGCGGCGATCTGAAGGCCACCTTCCCCAATGGCGTCTATGCGGCCACCGCGCAGGGCGGCGTGCGCCGGGTGGCCGGCATCTCCGCCTGGATGGACGCCAACGCCGCCGCGACGATCCCCTACGATCGCGGCAAGCTGGGCGAAACCTACGCCATGTTGACCGGCGACGGGTTTTTGTGGGTCGTGGAAAGCAACGAGGGGCAGATTCTCCGGGTGACCCCGGACGGGAGCATCGCGCGCGTGGCCGATCTCTCCGACGCCCACCCCGTGCCGACCGGCATCGCCCCGGCTCCGGATGGCGGGGTCTACGTCGCCAATCTGACCACCACCCCCTACCCCGCCGGCGCAGCCCACGTCGTCCACATCAGCCCGACAGGCGACGTCGCCACGGTGTGGACCGGGTTGACGATGGTCGCGGCGCTGGCCGTGGGAGACGACGGCGCGCTCTACGCGCTGGAACTGTCCACCGACAACAGCGGGGAGGCTCCCTACATCCGCCCCGGCAGTGGTCGGGTGGTCGCGCAGACGGGGCCGGATACGCTGCGCGAGGTGGCGACCGGGCTGGATTTCCCGATCGGGATGACGGCCGGACCGGACGGGGCGCTGTATGTGTCGTCGCCGGCGATGGGGTCGGACGGGCCGGCCGGGGCGATCGTGCGGATCGACCCCCACGCCGACGCCGCCGCGCCGCCGGACGATCTGTACGCCGCCGCCGACTGCCCGGGGTATCAGGAGGCGCGGGCGGCGCTGGTCGCCCAACTGGTCCAGATGACCCCGCCCCAGCCGACGCCGGAACCAGCGGCGACCCCGCAACCGGCCGCAGTTCAGATCGACATCCTCCATTTCGCATTCAATCCGCCGGCGCTGACGATCGAAGCGGGCACGACCGTCACCTGGACCAATCACGATCTGATGGCGCACACCGCGATCGCGACCGATGGCGCGTTCTCGTCCGGCTATCTGAGCATGGGCGAGTCGTTCAGTTTCACCTTCACCACCCCGGGAACCTACACCTACTTCTGCACCCCTCACCCGTACATGACGGGCGTCATCGTCGTCGCATGAAGCGAGGAGCAACCGCGCGATGTCACGTTCCTTCATCGTTCGCATCGTCGCGGCGGTGGCGATGCTGTCGCCGGTGCTGAGCGCGCCGGCATTCGCCCAACAGACGACTGCGGAGCGCGGCGTCGTGCGGATCGCCGGCGATCTGGCCAGCCCGCGCGGCATGACCTGGGATGCGGCGGGCACCCTCTACGTCGCCCAATCCGGCACGGGCGACGGCGCGCCGACCTTCGGCGCCATCGCCAGCGTGGCGACCATCGTCAGGGGGTGCCCGGTGCAGGTCGCCGGTGGGTTGCCGTCGACGTTCGACCCCTTCCGCGATGTGCTGGGGCCGCAGGACGTCGCCATTCTCGATGGCGCGCTCTACGTGCTGCAGGGTTCCACCGGTTCCCTCGATGAGATGGAGCCGGACCAGCCGAACGGCATCTACCGGGTCGAGGCGGACGGGAGTCTGACGCTGGTCGCCGATCTGACGGCCTGGCTCAACGCCAATCCGGTGGCCAATCCGCCGCTGGATCGCAACTCGCGCGGCGAACCCTACCGGATGCTGCCCGACGACGGCTTTTTCTGGGTGGTCGATTCCAACAGCGGCGAGGTGCTGCACGTCACCCCGGACGGGGCGATCCAGCGCTTCGCCGACACCTCGGCCGCGCACCACGTCGTCACCGCCTTTGCGGCGGCTCCCGGCGGCGGCGTCTATCTGGGGACGTTCACCCCGTCGCCCCATGCTGACGGCGCGGCCGAGGTGATTCGGGTCGGCGCGGATGGCGCGCTCAGCGATGTCTGGACCGGGTTGACCGCCGTCACCGGCATCGCGGTCGCGGCGGACGGGTCGCTCTACGTCATCGAGTCGGCGACCGGCAACGAAACCGACGCGGGAATGCGCCCCAACAGCGGCCGGCTGATTCGGCAAAACGGGCCGACCGGTTTCGACGTGGTGGCCGCCGGGTTCAACTACCCGATCGATCTCGCCATGGGGCCGGACGGCGGTCTCTATGTGAGCGGTCCCGCCTACGGGGGCACGGATCGCGACGGCTGGATTCTGCGCATCGACCCGACCATCTCCGATGCGGCGGTGGACCCGGCGCTGATGGCCGATGGCGTCTGCCCCGGCGACGACGCGACACCGGTGGCCGGAGCCGAACCGACCGCGCCGCCGCCGCTGCCCACCCCGACCCCGGCTCCGCTGCGGCCGGTCGAAACGGTCGAATCGTCCGCGGCGGCTCCGACGGTGGCTCCCACCGGCGCCACCGCTGCGGTGCGCATCGCCGATTTCGCTTTCTCGCCGCCGAAGCTGGACATCGCCGCCGGTACGACCGTGACCTGGACCAACGACGATACGGCTCCCCACACCGCGACGGCCAAGGGCAAGGTGTTCGATTCCGGCAATCTCGATCCGGGCGCGAGCTATTCGTTCGCCTTCACCCAGCCGGGAACCTACGACTA
>JADLCW010000420.1 GCA_020847015.1 Thermomicrobiales bacterium
ATCACCACATCGACCCCGTATGAGATGTGATAGGCGCGGCACATCAGTTCGCCGCCGGCCTTGGCCGCAGCGTACGGCGAACGCGGCTGCAATGGGTCGGATTCGACCGACGCGCGTCCCGGTTCGACATCGCCGTATACCTCGTCAGTGCTGACTTGCAGCATCCGTTTGCCATGTCGCTTCGCCGCCTGCAGCAGCGTGGTGACTCCACTCACGTTGGCCCGAGCGAACGCCTCGGGGTCCAGCAGCGAGCGGTCCACATGAGTTTCGGCGGCAAAGTTGACGATGGCGTCGGTTTCCTCGGCGAGATCGTCGATCAACCCCGCGTCGGCGATATCCCCGTCAACGAACCGAAAACGCGGATCGCTGCAAATCTCGTCGAGATTGGCCAAGTTGCCGGCGTAGGTCAGTGCATCCACCACGACGACCGAATCATCGGAGTGCGCGCTCAGCACCTGCCGCACAAACGCGGATCCGATGAACCCGGCGCCGCCGGTGACCAAGAGCCTCATTGCCTACCTCTCCTCACGGTCGCCGTGCATTCCGGATTCCGCCGCCAGCCGTGGCGCATACGCCTCGACCGCCTCCCGCCACGAACGCAGCCGAATGCCGAGCGCCGCCGCCTGCTGGTTGAGCAGTTGGCTGTCGGCCGGTCGCTTTGCCGGCAAAGGGTATTTGGCCAGAAATGCAGTGGTCGTGGTCGGTCGCACCGATTCCGCAAGCCGACCCACTGCGGTCGTGACCGCTTGCGCCAGTTCGAAGCGGGTGGCGCGGCCCTCGTTTATCAGATGAACGATGCCGCTCGGGCGCACCGCCGCCAGTTCCGCCAGCGCGTCGGCCAGATCCCCGGCGAAGGTGGGCGAGCCAATCTCGTCGTCCACGACTTCGATGGATCCGCGCGCGGCGATAACAGCAAGCACGGTGCGCGGGAAGTGTTTGCCGGCTCCTCCGTAGAGCCATGCGGTGCGCGCTACAGCGAAGCGCGGGTCGATCTCCAATACGGCCAGTTCGCCATCGCGCTTGGTTCGCCCGTAGACCGACACCGGGTCGGTCGCGGCGTCTTCGGCATCCGGCGCGCCGCCAAGCCCGGAGAAAACGAAATCGGTGGAGACGGCGACCAGCCACGCGCCGACTTCGCGCGCCGCCAGAGCGACATTGCGCGCTCCCTCGATGTTGACGACCGCGGCCCGCGCCGGATCTCGCTCGGCTCCATCGACATCAGTGTAGGCGGCGCCATGCACGACGAGATCCGGAGCCGCCTCGACGAGCGCTCGCCGGACGGCGTCGCGATCGGTCACATCGGCGACCAGATCGACACCCGGCCCGGGCCGGCTGCCGGTCCCGACAACGGTCGCTCCGGCTCGGAGCAACGCCGGGCGCAGATAGCTGCCCAACTGGCCGGCGGCGCCGGTGAACAGCACCCGTTGGTTCGCCAATCGCACGGCCGAGGTCGTCGCGTTTGACATCAAACGACATCCACCACTGAATGGTCGCCGACCATCAGGCGAATTGCCTGAGGTTTCAGTGGCGACGTTTCGATGACCACCTCACGCCCGATCAACGAATCGGCGATGCGCCGCCCAACATGGCGCACCGTGCTGTGGTCGAGCACGATGGAGTGCTCGATCTCGCAGCCATCCAGCACGCAGTGCGGTCCTATGGCTGTGAAGGGACCGACGTAGGAATCGACCAGCGTGGCGCCCGCTCCGATCACGGCAGGACCGCGTACGGTGCTGCCGAGCACGCGCGCTCCGGCCTCCACGATGACCGGTCCAACGAGTGTGGACGCCTCATCCACCGTGCCGTCGATCCGCCGCTGGATGGAGCCGAGCACCAGGCGATTCGCCTCCAACATGTCGTCCTTCTTGCCAGTGTCGATCCATTCGGCGGCGATCAGCGACGATTGCACCTCGTACCCCGCATCGATCAACCCCTGGATGGCGTCGGTGATCTCCAGTTCCCCCCGGGCCGATGGAGTCAGCGTCGGGGTGATCTGATGAATCTCGGGGCCGAAGAAATAGACTCCGATGACTGCCAGGTCGGAGATGCGCTCTTTCGGTTTTTCGACCAGTCGTACGACGCGTCCGCTCTCGTCAAGCACCGCGACGCCAAAAGCTGAAGGATCGTGAACCCGTTTGAGCAGAATCTGTCCCCGTGCCCCGCTGTCGACGAACTGCCGGGCGTGGTCGGCGATGCCGCCCATGAGAAAGTTGTCGCCCAGGAACATGCAGAAGGGGCTGTCGTCCAGCCAGCGCTCGCCGGTGCGGATCGCATGGGCCAATCCGAGGGGAGCCTCCTGCGGCAAATACGCGATGCGGGCCCCGAAAGCCGAGCCGTCGCCCACCACGGCGCGCACCTGATCGGCGGTTTCACCGGTAACGATGCCGATCTCGGTGATGCCGGCCTCGACCAGTTGCTCCAGGGCGTAAAACAACACCGGCTTGTTGGCGACCGGCATCAACTGCTTGGCTCCGGTCGCGGTCAGCGGTCGCAGTCGCGATCCCTTGCCGCCGGCAAGCACGAGTCCTTTCATCGATCCCGTCACGCCCCTCACCCCTCGCCGTTCGCGCACCCGCCGCGCTGCCGGAGAGCCATGCGGCAGCGATCGATCCCGTGGCCGCGGGCAGATCGAATCGTAGCACCTTGGGTCGGCGGCAAGCCGGCGAGCACAAGCCTGCCTCGTGGTACAGTCCGCCGGATTGCCGACAGTGACGGCTACGGCCGCCCCTTTCACTGCGCCAGGGAGGGATCCCGTTGGCTGTGCGCTCCCAGACGTCGACTGCGTCCGCCGCACCCGCCGGCGCCAGCGAATCTCAGGTTCGTCCCGCTCAAGGGTTTGCTCCCGCGCTCGCCCGCTATCCGGTTTTTCGCCGCCTGTGGTTCGCTTCCGTGGCTGGTTCGGTCGGCCAGTGGATGCAACAGATCGCGCTCGGCTGGCTGGCGCTGGTGATGACCGATTCGGCCGCGTTTGTCGGGTTGGTTTCCTTCGCGGCTGGCGCGCCGTATCTCATCGTCGGGCCGCTGGGCGGTGCGCTGATCGACCGGGTGGACCGCCGCAAACTGATGCTCGTTTGTCAGGCATTGGCCGCGTTGCTGGCGCTGGCGGTCGCCGCCGATGTCATCGCCGGCACGATTCAGCCGTGGCGGCTCATCGCTGCCGGGGTGCTCAATGGCTGCTTACAGGCTATTTTGACCCCGACTCAGCAGTCGTTGGTTCCACTCCTGGTCGACCGCGCCGACCTCACGAACGCTATCGGGCTAACCAGCGCCGGGCAAAATCTGACCCGCATCGCCGGGCCGTCGTTGGCAGGGCTGATCATCGGCTTCGTCGGCGTCGGGCAGACGTTCGTATTGCAGGCTGTCGCGTCGGCGATCGCCTTCGCGCTGGTGCTGGGCATCGCGTTGCCGACCCGTCCTCCGGCGGCCGCCGCTGGTCGCGGCGTTTTCGACGGCATCCGTCTCATCGCCGCCCGCCCCGACTTGCGTGCGCTGTTTCTGCTGGCCGCCATTCCGGCATTCTTCGTGTTTCCGTACCTTGGCTTTCTGAACATCTTCGCCCGCGACATCCTTCAGATCGGAGCCAGCGGGTTGGGCCTGTTGATGGCGGCTTCCGGAGCCGGGGCGGTGATTGGGTCGCTGCTGGTGGCAGCGCGCAGTCGCTCAGAGAGTGTCGGGCGGCAACTGGTGGCGGCCACCATCATCTACGGTGTCGTGCTGATGGCGATGTCTCTCTCGCACTCCGTACCGCTGACCATGGCGCTGCTCTTCACCGCCGGTCTGCTGGGCGCCGCTTTCATGAGCGCCAACAATGCCGCCATCCAGCATCGCATCTCCGACGACGTGCGCGGTCGGGTCATGGGAGCCTACCTGCTGACCTTTGGGCTGATGCCTCTGGGAGCGCTGCCGCTTGGTTTTCTTGCGGCGCGCATCGGCGCGCCGATGGCGGTGTTCGTCGGAGCCGCGCTCAGCACCGCACTGTCGGCATGGCTGGGGTTTTCCTCGCGCGCGCTGCGAGAGATTTAGCCAACCGCGGCTTGCTCCGCTGCGACGAGCCGACCGTCGGCCGACGCCGCAATCAGCTCGTTCACCACCCGCTCGACCTCGCCGGGCAGCCGCGGAGCCAGATCGGTTCCGGCCTGGGCAAGCGCCTCCAGCGCCTTCGGCAAATCCGTCGCCACCGGCGAGAGTGGTCCAACACGATGGCGCAGCTCACCGCGCCACCACGCGCCAACGCGTCGACGCACCTGGTTCAGGGATGGCGGCTCGACGCCGGCGCCGGCTGCCAGCGCCGCCACCTGCACTCGCAGCTCCTTGTTGTAGAGCGGCAACCCCGCTGCCTGATCGACCGCCGAGCGCTGATTGCGAATGGTCTGCACGTCCTCGTTCCAGCGCACGATCAGTTCGAACGCCGAACGAGCTCGCGTCGCTCGCGCCGCCGCTTCGGCCGCCACCACGCTCTCATCGACCTCGGGTCGGTCTTCGAAAAGCAGCAACGGCTTGGTCGCATCCAGCCAAAAACCAACCGCGGCCCGCGCCAATCGGAAGTAGTACAGGCCGGCCAGCACACTCTCGTCGATGGTGGTTGGCAAGGCGTCCACATCGGCGAGCGGGCGCATCACCCGCACCCCTTCCAAAGGCGCGAAAAACGTATCGGGATCGACCGGGGCCAGCGCGACTTCGTCCGCACGCACCGTGGTGCGCATGATGCCGTGACGACGGCGCAGCATCAGATGGGTGAGCGGAAAGTCCGGGCTGACGAACACGCCGGGCACCAGATCGGCATCCTCGGGGATGGCGCCCAACACATGCGGCAGCGCGCCGCGCAGCCCGAGCAGATTCGCCAGCACCTCGACGCTCACCTGTTTGGCGCGTGCCGTCTCCACCGAGAATTTGGCGTCGGCGGCCTGCACCACCGGGCGGCCGTTGCGTTCGCCCACCAGCAACAGATCCGGATTCTGTAATCCCCGTTTCGAGGCAAGCGCAGCCACCGCGGGAATCGCGTCGAGCCGCTCGATGCGCTCGACGCGCAGCGGCCCCTTGTCGGCATCGGGGATTGGCCGATTCGACCCGATCCAGGTCGCCGCGTATTCGGCGGAAACGTCAGCCCAGCGATCGCCGACGAGATTGCTGGCGCCGCCACGATCCGCGAGACCCATCACTTCACGATTCAGCACTGCAGCCACGAGATCCCCGCCGGGGAGCAGGGAAGATCGCACGATTCGTTCACTCATGCGCGATTGCGTCTCTTCCTTCGTTCAGTCGTCCGATCGGCAGCCTCAGCGTCGCCCGATGCGCATTGCCGGCGCGCCCCCACCTTGCGCCCTGTTGAGCATAACAGGCGCATGAATCGGTACGCGATGCGAACGTCATCTTCAGCCGGCAACCCGGCGCTGCCGCCTCGGCCATGCCAACCAACCCAGCAATGCGACACCTGCCAGCGCCAGCACTCGACCCAGCCAGTCGAGCGCGTCTACGGCATAGATGATCTCCACACGTTCCCCTGGCGCGGCTGCGCCGAAGCGCATGTGTCCGGCCCCAGTCACGTCGATGGCGTCCGGGTGTCCTCCGATCTTGGCGCGCCAGCGCGGGAACGAGTTGACTCGCGCGGTGACCGGCCCCTCCGACACCGCCGAACCGCCGGCTCGTCCATTGGCGAATACGGGATCGGTTACGTTGGCGCCGCCGGCGGTGAGCGTCGTCGTGGGGTCGCGCACGATGTAGGCGTCGTAGTCGGAGCCGGAGCGGATCAGGCGCAGCAAGGGCGACGCCGCCGCATCGGTCCGTGTCGGACCGGCGACCACGACCGCACCAATGCCGTGGGTCTGGAAATAGCCCGGCTCCAGCGCCAACGCCGGCTGCGGATAGAAGTGACCGCGGGTAAAGACGTAGCCGGGCGGCCCGGCGTGATCCGACCGCCAATACCACAGCCAGTCGTCATAGAAAAGCGGGCGCGCCGTCCACAGCGGCGCCCACAATTGCTGGTGCCACGACAGCGCCGACCCGATCGTCAGCAACGCCGTGCCCGACCCCGCATCCGCGACGGAGCGCACCGCCGCCTCCAGATCGACCTGTTGCGGCGCCGCGGTCCCCACAACCGGGAAGAGACCGCGCTGCGGAGCTTCGGGTGGACCAGGCTCGTAGAATTCCGCGCCGCCCGGCCGCAACCAGAACGCCAAAATGGCGACGCCCAGCGCAACCAACGCCGCATCGCTGAGATCCGGCCGCCGAACCGACCACCGCGCGGCGACTCGCTCGAAAAGCCAGCCGGCAAAGACGGCAGCCAGCGTAATGGTCAGCAACCGCTGAAAGGGCATCAGCCGGGTCGCTTCCAACTGCGGCACGAGCGGAGAGTCGGGGTTGGCCGCGGCGAGCAGCGTCACGCCAGCGTAGAGCGGCAGCGCGATCGCCACGGCGCGCGTCAGCGGCCGACCGGGGAGGGCCAATCCCACCGCCATGCCAGCCAGCCCGGCAGCGAGCACGGGGGTGGAAACGGCCGTTGCCGACGAGTCGAGAAAGGCGCGCGCCGATTCATAATCGCCGTAGTGGACGAAGGTGTAGAGGTTGACGAATCGCGCCAGCGACAGGAGCTCCGGCGCGGCCAGCAGGCCAATGCCGACCCCGGCCAGCACGAGTCGTCCCACGATCGTCCAGACCCGAGAGCGAGCGGTAGTCGGCTGCCACAACGTCGCCAAGAGTGCGGCGACGGCCGCCACTGCGAGCGCGACGGCCGAGCGCGGGTTGGTCAGCAGTGCGGCTGCGCCGGCCGCCATCGCCAAGATGGCATCGACTCGCCTGCCGCGGTCAAGAAATGCGGTCAGCCAGAGCAGCATGAATAGCGCGCACACCGCGCCGGCCACATTGGTGACCAGTCCCCATTGCACGAGTTCGGTGTAGCCGCCATGCCACCAGGCTCCCGGCACGGCAACATGGGTCGCCAGCGCGAGAAATGCGACTCCCGCTTGCCAGCCATCGCGCCGGGCGAGCAATACCCAGGCGGCTCCGGGGAGCAGGAACACCGCCGCCACCGCGAACTTGTGGGCGATCGTCATCGGCAGCGCGCCGAAGCCCAGCGCCCAGACCCCGAGGTCGAGCCAGGCGGCGCCGAGGGGATAGAACTCCACCGGGTAGCCGCCCTGATGCTGTCCGACCCAGCGCAGGATGCGTCCCTCGGCCAGTTCGCGGCGGAGCAACTCGGCGCGGACCGTGTGAAACGGGTGGTCGACGCCAGCAAACCCGTTCGGTAGCCGCACGGGGCCTTCGGGCGTCGGGACCGTGCGCCACAGATCGGTCAGACCCAGCCGCCAGCCAACGAACACCGCCAGAGCGATGAATGCTGCGACCCAGACCCAACCGGCGACACTGCGGCTGCCGCCCAACCCGGACTGAGGCGACCTGTCACTCACGAATCGGCATCAGGCGGAGACAACACCAGCCAAAGGTAAACGGCGGCGGCAACCAGGGCGAGCGCGCCGGTCGTCCAGAGCGCGATCCGAGCGGTGTCTCCCCAACCCGTGGCCGTCAAAGAGGCGTCGAAGCGGCGCAACACGGTCGGGATCGATTCCTCGACTCCGAAGCCGCCGGGAAGCTGCACGGTGGCGCGCCCGAACGCCACCACGGCGGC
>JADLCW010000421.1 GCA_020847015.1 Thermomicrobiales bacterium
AACGGCGTCGTTGCCCACGCTTCCGCCTTCAACGCGGCATCCGGCGCGGAACGCACATTCGAAACGATCACCCCGACGCTGCGGGCGATGCGCTCCGACGGCGACGGGCGGGCCGATGTCGCCACCCTCTCGCTCGGGTTGCGGCTGCCGCCGGGGATCGATGTCGACGCGCTGCTGACCGCGCTGCACGAGTTGGCCGGTTCGGCGGCGCTCACGGTCGAGGGCATCCAGGAAGGATGGCGCTCCGACAAGCGGACGCCGCTGGCTGCGCCATTCCTGCGCGGGATTCGCGCCGCCGGCGGGCAGCCGCGTTTCACCGTGAAGCTGGGCACCTCCGACATGACCGTCGTGGGGCCGGTGTGGCGCTGCCCCATTGTGGCCTACGGTCCGGGCGATGCATCGCTCGATCACACACCCGAGGAACGCATCGATCTGGCCGACTACGGTCGCGCGATCCGCGTCCTGGCCGACGTGCTGGAGGCGCTATGAGCGGGGCGCACGGCGAGGCGCCCCGATTGGGCGTGCTCGTCTCTCATCTGCGGACCGAAGAGAAGCTGATTCTGGCCAACGCGCGACAGCGCGGACTGTCCGTGACGCCGCTGTTCGACCGCGAACTCGTGCTCGATCTGGCGGCGTCGACCGCCGCCGCGGCTGGCGCCGATGTCGACGTGGTGCTGGATCGTTGCGTGGCGCATTCCCGCGCCGGGTACACGTTGCGCGCCTTCGAGCGCTGGGGGGTGGCGACGCTGAACCGCGCCGACGCCGTCCATCTGTGCGACGACAAGGCCGAGAACAGCATCGCGCTGGAGGCGGCCGGCGTGCCTACCCCGCGCACCATCATTGCCTACAGCGTGGAGGCAGCCGTACAGGCGTGCGAAGCGGTCGGCTATCCGGCAGTGCTGAAACCGGTGACCGGCTCGTGGGGGCGGCTGCTGGCCAAGGTGAACGGACCGGATCAAGCCCGCGCGATCCTCACGCAGAAGCAGGAGCTCGGGTCGTTCCATCACGCCATCTTCTACGTGCAGGAATTCGTGCCAAAACCGGATCGCGACATTCGCGCCTACGTTGTTGGCGACCGGGTGCTGGCCGCCTCCTACCGCACAGCCCAACATTGGGTAACCAATGCGGCGCGCGGAGCCGTGAGCCTGCCTTGCCCGATCACACCGGAGATCGAATCGCTGGCGCTGCGGGCCTGCGCTGCTGTCGGCGCGCGGTTAGCGGGGGTCGACCTGATCGAGGCGGCGGACGGGCTGCAGGTCGTCGAGGTCAACAGCGGCGGCGAATTCCGTGGATTGATGACGACGACCGATGTCGACATTGCCGCCGAGATCGTCTCCGAAGCGATCGCTACGGCGAAACGGGACAAATCCAAGCGTCGCGCCCCGACCGCCGCACTGGCGGTCTGATCGGAGACGCGGCGACGCAGTTTGGCGCGATGCGCCCGGGAGTCTGAACGATGGATGCGTCCCTCACCGTCGGCATGCTGATGTCGCGCCTGCGGGTGGAAGAAAAACTCTTGCTCGCCGAGCTCGAAGCGCGCGGCGTCAAGGTCGTGCGCTTCGACGACCGCGTCTACACCCTCGATCTGCACAACCCCAACCCGGAGATGCTCGCATGCGACGTCATCGTCGAGCGCTGCATCAATCACCTGCGCGCGCTCTACACGCTGCGCGTGCTCAACGACTGGGGCGTGCCCACGGTCAACAGCTACGATGTCGCCAACACCTGCGGCGACAAGTTGCTGACTTCGACGGCGCTGGAGCGAGTCGGAGTGCCGACTCCGCGCACGATCGTCGCCTTCACCCCGGAATCGGCGCTGCACGCCTGCGAAGCGCTCGGCTACCCGGTGGTGATGAAACCGGCGGTCGGCTCCTGGGGTCGCCTGCTGGCGCGAGTCAACGATCGCGACGCGGCAGAGGCGCTGCTGGAGCACAAGGTCACGCTCGGTTCGTTCCACCACGGGGCGTTCTACATTCAGGAGTTCGTGCGCAAACCAGGGCGCGACATTCGTTCCTTTGTCGTCGGCGGCGAAACGATCTGCGCCATCTACCGCGCTTCCGAACACTGGATCACCAACACCGCCCGCGGCGGCGCCGCCACCAACTGTCCGGTGACGCCGGAGATCGACGCGCTCTCCCGGGCCGCCGCCGCGGCGGTTGGCGGCGGCGTGGTCGCCATCGACCTGGTGGAAAGCGAGCGCGGTCTACTCGTCATCGAAGTCAACTACACGATGGAATTCCGCAACAGCATCGACACCACCGGGGTGAATATCCCCGCCCGGATCGTCGACTACGTGCTGGAGCAGGGACGCGCCAATGCCGAACGACGCGCGTCCCTGGCGGTGGCGGGCTGATGGCGAGCGCGCTCGACTACGATCGTCTAGCTGCCGACTACGCTGCGCACCGGCACATCCATCCGGGCGTGTTGAGTCGCCTGCTGGCCGCTCCGGGATTGGGGTCGGCGTCGCGCGTGCTTGAGATCGGCTGCGGCGCGGGCATCTACGCCGCGGCGCTGGCCGACGCCAGCGGCGCCCGCGTCTGGGGCATCGACCCCTCGGGGGCGATGCTCGCGCGCGCCCGCGGCGCCGAAGCGCCGCTCACGCTGCACCGTGGGCGCGCCGAGGCGCTCCCCTTCGGCGACGGCTGGTTCGATCTGATTTATTCAGTCGATGTGATCCATCATATCGGCGATCGGACGGCAACCTGGGGCGAGGCGCTACGCACGCTGCGTCCGGGCGGGCTAGCGTGCGTCGCGACCGATTCGGCGGACGACATTCGCCGCCGCATCCCCCTGAGCAGCCACTTCCCGGAAACGATCGCGGTTGAGCTGGCTCGCTACCCGGCCATCGATATGTTGCGAGCCGAAATGATGACCGCAGGGTTCGCAGACCTGCGCGAAGAGCGCGTCGAGCGCGAGTATGACCTCGACGATCTCGAACCCTATCGCGCTCGCGCCTACTCGTCCCTGCATCTGATCGATGACGAATCCTGGCGACGCGGCCTGGAACGCATGGCGGCCGAGGTGGCGCGCGGGCCGATCCGCGCCCGGTCGCTCTATACCCTGCTGTGGGGAGTCCGCCCGGGCTGAACCGGACGGCGCCTCGCGGCGCAACCATGGAAACGATGCGCGATGGCGCCCGGTTCCCGCGAAGGTGGCCGTGCGCGTGGCCAAGGAGAAGGGCATGTCCACGATAACCGTCTCGATCGTCGGGGGAAGCGGCTACGCCGGTGGCGAACTGATCCGCCTGCTGCTGGATCACCCCGGCGTGACGATTCAACAGATCACCTCGGAGCGCAACGCCGGGAAGTTCGTGCGCGCGCTCCATCCCAACCTGCGCAAAGTATCCACTCATAAATTTACCCGCGCGGCGACCCTGGAACCGGTGGACGTGCTCTTTCTGGCGATGCCGCACGGGGCCGGCATGGACAAGATGGCCGACTATCGGCGGCTGGCTCCGACTGTTATCGACCTCAGTTCCGATTTCCGACTACGCAACCCGGATGACTACCCGAAGTGGTACGCCCACGGCCACAGCTCGCCGGAGCAACTGAACGAATTCGTCTATGGCATCCCCGAGCTGCACCGGGAGGAAATGCGCTGCGCCAACGCCATTGCCGGCGCCGGCTGCACCGCCACGACCGCAATTCTCGGACTCTATCCACTCTATCAGGCGGGCGTGGTCGATCTGAAAACACCGGTGGTGATCGACGCCAAAGTCGGTTCCTCCGGCTCCGGCGGGTCTCCCGGTCTTGGGTCGCATCATCCGGAGCGCGCCGGCGCGATGCGTTCCTTCAAGCCGACCGGCCACCGCCACTCGGCCGAGATCATCCAGGAGTTGACCGTCAACGGGGAGGCTCCCGAAGTCGCGTTCTCGGCTACGGCGATCGAGGCGGTGCGCGGGATTCTGACCACTGCGCACGTCTACCTGAAGGAGCCGCTGACCGACAAGGAGGTGTGGGCGATCTACCGCGCCGCCTACAAGGACGAACCCTTCATGCGGCTGGTCAAGGATGCCAGCGGCGTTCACCGCTACCCGGAGCCGAAATTGCTTTCCGGTTCCAACTGGTGCGATGTCGGGTTCGAGCGCGATCCTGATTCGAACCGGCTGGTGGTGATGTCCGCACTCGACAACCTGATGAAGGGCGCTGCCGGACAGGCGGTGCAGGCCTTCAATATCCGCTTTGGATTCGACGAGACGGAGGCGCTGACCTTCCCCGGTCTGCATCCGATCTGATCGGGAGGAGCGCGGTTCATGCTAGTCATCAAGATCGGCGGCGGGGCCGCCATCGGAGAAGGCGGCTACGCCAATTTCGCGGCCGACCTGGCTGCTTTTCAGGAGCCATTCGTGGTCGTCCATGGCGGCAATGCCGAGTTCAGCGAACTGAGCCGCAAGTTGGGGATGCCGCCGCGGATGATCGAGTCGGCCAGCGGCCGGGTCAGCCGCTACACCGATGCGCCCACCATGGACGCCATGCTGATGGCCTACTGCGGCAAGGTCAACAAGCGCCTGGTGGCGACGCTGCGCGACCACGGCATCAACGCCGTCGGTCTCAGCGCCATCGACGGCGGCATCGCCGCCGGGCGGCGCAAACCGGTGTTGCGCGGCATCGAGGATGGCAAAACCAAGGTGCTGCGCGACGATCACGCGGGCACCCTGGAGACGGTCGATGCGCGTCTGGTGCGGTTGCTGCTGGACAATGGCTACCAACCGGTGCTAACCCCGCCGGCGCTTTCTCCCGGGGGCGTGCCGATCAACATCGATGGCGACAAGCTGGCGCTGGAGCTGGCGGTGGCGCTCGGCGCCGATGGACTGCTGTTTTTTTCCGACACGCCGGGGCTGCTGGCCAACCGCGCCGACGAGACGAGTCTGATTCGCGACATCGATGCGTCCGACCCGGCCGCCGCACTGGCCGCGGCCGCCGGCCGCATGGTGGTCAAAGTGGAAGCGGCGCTCGGCGCGGTGCAGCACGGTGTGGGCCGGGTCATCTTCGCCGACGGTCGGATCGAGGCGCCGGTGACGCGGGCGCTGGCCGGCGCGGGCACCACTGTGCGGACAAGTGCGGTCGCGCCCGCATCGGCGTAACCCGCGGGAGCCGGCGTCGCTCACCCGCGCCCGACAAGGGATCGCGCTCGGATCGGCGCTGTCGATCCGGGAGCGGCGAACCGAACCGGGACGATGAAGCCCACAATTCTCCCGATTGAGGAGCGCGGCAGCTTGCCGCATGACGAACTGACGCGGAAAAATTTGCTGAAGGGAGGCGCCGCATGAGCGCGACGGTTGCGGATTTGGCCTGGATTCAGAAGTCGGAAAACACCCATCAGGCGCCCCTGTACGCGAAGCGCGACATCGCGCTGGTGCGGGGCGAGGGCGCCTACCTCTTCGACACCGATGGCAAGCGCTATCTGGACGCGATGAGCAACTACGGCGTCGCCGCGCTCGGCCACGCCGATCCGGAGTTCGCTGCCGCGCTGGCCGACCAGTTGGCGACACTGAGCACCGGTCACCAGAGTTTCTACAACGATGTGCGCGCCGCCTTTCTGGACGAATTGCTGTCGATCGCCCCGGCCGGGCTGACCCGAACCTTTCTGTCCAACTCCGGAGCCGAAGGCATCGAGGCGGCGCTGAAGTTCGCTCGCGCCGCCACTGGCCGCCCCGGGTTTGTGGCGCTGCGGCGTGGTTATCACGGCCGCACGCTCGGCGCGCTGGCGGTCACCGCCGACACCAAGTACCGCGCTCCCTTCGAGCCGCTGGCTCCGGCCGCTCACGTCGCCTTTGGGGACGCGGCGGCGCTGGAGGCCGCCGTCGATGAGACGACGGCCGCCGTCGTGCTGGAGCCGATCCAGGGCGAGGGCGGCATCCACCCGGCCAGCGACGAATTCTTGCAGGCCGCCCGCCGGATCACCCGCGAGCGCGGCGCGCTGCTGATCGCCGATGAGATCCAGAGCGCGTTTCGGACCGGCGCGCCGTGGGCCATCACTCACTCCGGGGTCACGCCCGATCTGCTGGTCACCGCCAAAGCGGTCGCCAACGGCTTCCCCATCGGGGTCACGCTGCTGGCGGAAGCAATCGGCACGGCGCTGCCAGCCGGGGCGCACGGCAGCACGTTCGGCGGCAACCCGCTGGCCTGCCGGGCCGGTCTGGTCACCTTGCGCGCGTTCCGCGAGCGCGGCATCTACGGGAAGAACGCGGCGCTTGGCGCACAGATCGTGGAGCGCATTCAAAATCTGAATGCCCCGAAGGTGCGCGCCGTGCGCGGCCGTGGACTGATGATCGGAGTCGAGCTGAAGGAGCGGGTGACGCCAACGCTGCGCGCCTTGCAGGAGCGCGGCGTGCTGGTGCTGCCGGCCGGGGCGACCACCTTCCGGTTGCTGCCGCCGTTGATTTGGGAGCAGCAACAGGCCGATGAGCTACTGGCGGCGCTGGCGGAGACGCTGGCGTAGCGCGCCGTCGACTTGCCGGACGGCGCACGCAAACGCGGGGGAGAGAACGCATCTCTCCCCCCGCATTTTGCCTTTTCTGGCCGCCTCGCGATAATCGCCAGGTTGCCGCATGCGATGGATCGCCAGAGAGGAGCGTGACGCAATGCCCGAGGGATCGGTTTCACGGCGGTATCTCAGCCCCGACACCATGCCCAGCCCGTACGGATACTCTCAGGTCGTCGAGGCGCGCGGGGGCCGCACCGTATTTCTCGCCGGACAGGTGCCATTCAACGCCAACGACGAACTGGTCGGCCCGGGCGATTTCCCGGCCCAGGTGCGCCAGGCGTTCGAGAACGTGAAGGCCGGTCTGGCAGCCGTGGATATGACCTTCGCCAACGTGGTCAAGATGCAGTTCTTCGTCACCGACATCGCCAATCTGGCGAAGGTGCGCGATATCCGCGACGAATTCATCGACACCACGCAACCGCCGGCCAGCACCTCGGTGCAGGTGGTCGCGCTCTTCCGACCTGACGTCCTCTTTGAGATGGACGTCATCGCGGTCGGATAGCGCCACCGGCGGCTTATTGCGGCGGCGCATTCTGACGCGCCGCCGCCACGCGCGCCTTCACCGCGGGGGCGACCACGTCGATGTACATCCGCAGGCGCGTCTCCTCCGGTTCACCCCACAGCACGAATCCGGAAAACCCCTGTTCTATCGCCAGTCGCGTCAACACTTCGATCCAGTGGTCCGGCGGTCCGACGATCTGGGCGTCGTCGCCTCCGCCCGCTTCAGCGGCCGAGGCGAACTCGCCACCGATATTGTAAATGCGCCGAATTGCCGCCGGGTCGCGCCCCGCCGCCTGCGCCGCATCATCGACGATCGCATTGGAGCGCATCGCCTGGGCCGGCGGCACATACGCCATCGAGGGAACCCAGCCATCCGCGATCTCGCCGGTCAGCCGCAGCGCGCGGGGGCCGACGACCCCCAGCCAGATCGGGATCTCGTGCGTCGGAGGCGGTCCAGGCCGCGCTCCTATCGCCCGGTAGTG
Organism: Thermomicrobiales bacterium; assembly: GCA_020847015.1. Lineage (GTDB taxonomy): Bacteria > Chloroflexota > Chloroflexia > Thermomicrobiales > UBA6265 > CADCWF01. The sequence continues at coordinate 7,470 of JADLCW010000421.1, forward strand.
TTCGCCGCGCACCCGCAGCGACTCGCCGCGCCAGAACGCCCGGATCAACGCGACCGCCTCGCGGAGCGCGGCCAGCGCTTCAGGCGGGGTCAACACTGGGCCGCCCATTGCCCGCACACCCTCCCAGAATGCCCCCGCCCCCAACCCGAGCGCGAACCGCCCGCCGCTGAGCTGGTCGAGCGTGGCGGCCTGCTTGGCCAGCATGGCGGGCGGCCGCAGCGGCAGGTTGGCGACATCCGGGAACACCCGCACCCGTTCGGTCTGGCCGAGGATGACGGCGATCAGCGCCAGCGCATCATAGTGAGCAGGTTGATAGGGATGATCCTGGATGCCGATCGCATCGTAGCCGAGCTCATCCAGTTCGCGGCCCAGCGCGAGCGTGGCGGCAGGATCGCCGGCGGTGGGATCGAGAAAAAAACCGAACTCGAGCGCGTGGCCATAGTCGGGCATCGGTGGTCTCCAAATCGATTCGGGTCGTCGTCGGGCAGGCGATCAGACTCGATCTAGCCGCGCCAGAAACGCCTCTCGATCGTTCACTTGCGGGAATGGCTCGTCCGGCACGGACACGCCGAGATAGTCGCAGAGCGGCTGCCATCCCTGCGCGACGTCCCACACCAGCAACCGCTCCGGCGGCAACGCGGCCCGCACCACGGCGTTGTGCGCTTCGTAGATCGCGATGGCCTGCTCCCGATCGTCGAAGCGGCCGCCCAACGCGCCATCCCAGAAAATCGTCCGCACCATCTCCACCACGCGCATGATGTTCCGCTGCATGCGCAGCGGGTATCGCTCGAATTGGCGCAGATCGATGCTGGTCCCGCTGCTGAGCCACACCGTTTGCCGCGCGCTTTCGTACCACTGCTCGGGGTCGCGCACGCTGAGAATCACCTTCGCCTCAGGATAGGCCGTCGCCAGCTCACGCCAAAACACGCAGACGGGCGCGTCCACGGCGGCCCGGTCGTCCCGGATCACTACTGGCCAATCGACGGACTCGCCGCGCAACGTGCGTTCCCACGCATCCAGCCAGGCATCTGAGCGCGACGGCGCCCGGAACAGCCCCGACATATGCCCGCAGGGAGCGAAGTCGAGCCGCTCCAGCGCCGTCTTCAGCGACATAGTCCCCGTGCGCGGGAACCCCGCTCCGATGACCTCCAGCGTCATCTCGTCCTCTCTCAGCAAGCCAAAAGCAACATCGACCGAGACCGTCCGCCGTTGCGGTCATCGCGCGCCAATGTGGCGCAGATAACGCTCGGCGGAGCGATGCACCGTCGCTTTGGCGTCGGCGACGACGACCGCACTGGACCACCCCCCGTAGAGACGGTGGAACGGATAGGGTTCGACGGCGGCTACGATGCGACGGATGGCATCGGCTCCGAGTGGGATATCGTTGGGATAGCTGTACATGAAGCTCACCCAGCGGCGATCGGCCACGACGGTAATGGTGTCGCCAGTCAGCAAAACCCCTGTCCCATTGGCTCCCGCCGGCCAGTGAATTGCGCAGCTCCCCGGGAAGTGCCCGCCGCAGCGAATCAGGGTCAGATCGCTCCCCGGCAGCGGGTCCGCGGTATCGCCGCTCCAGAAGTGGATCGCCGGATCCGGACGCATGACCCATTCACGATCGTCGGCGTGGAGCCAGATCGGCGCGCTGCCGAAGGAGCGACTCCACTCTACGGCGCTGCTGTAGAAATGCGGATGGGAAATGGCGATGGCAGCCAATCCGCCACGTCGCTCGATCTCAGCTTCCGTAGCGTCGTCGATGAGACTGATGCAGTTCCAGAGCAAGGAACCGGCTGGCGTCGCGATCAGATGAGCCTGCTGCCCGATGGCGAACTTCGGTTCCGTCGCGATTCCGGTCAAACCGTCCGCAATATCCTCGAGCGTGTTGCGATGCCCGGTCCGCAGCGCGGCAAGGGTTGTCCACTGCTGACCGCCGTGACCGACGTATTGCCGTTCGTCATCGCAGATGGGGCAGCGCGTGGGCGGCCCGTTCGTCTCGGCAAACTGGGTTCCGCAGGTGATGCAGATGAAGCTATCCATTCGTTTCGGACCCTCCCCGGCGCTTTCTCCCGCCCACGTCGCGGGCCGGTCGGGCGGCAACCGACCCACCCCGAAGGTGCTTCTTCGATCAGGCCTGAAATCAAGCGGTCGAGCAAGGAGGCGTGCCGTGTCCTGCAAGCGGCACGTCGTTCGCCTGAGTCCCGCCTAGCGCGCCGCGTTGCGAGCGCTGCGCACCGCCGGAGCCGCCCCGGCGCGGATGCAGGCCCGCGCCCGCGTCCTGCTCACGTGCGACGCCGCCTCCGGCGGACCGCGCTGGACCAACGTCCGCGTGGCCGAGGCGGTCGAGGTCAGCGCCCGGACGGTGGCGCGCGTGCGCACGACGTACGCGACCCAAGGATTGGACGCGGCGCGGCAGCGCAAGCGCGCGGAGCGCGTGTATGCCCGGCGGCTCGATGGCGCGGACGCCGCGCGACGCGTGGCGCTGGCCTGCACGGACGCGCTTGCTGGCCACGCCCGCTGGAGCGTGCGCTTGCTGGCCCGGCGCCTGGTCGAGTTGGGGGTGATGGAGGCGATCGCCCCGGAGACGGTGCGCCAAGCGCTCAAAGAAACGAACTCCAACCGCGGCTCGTGCACCGCTTCCACTTCACGCCCAAACATGGCAGTTGGCTCAACATAGCCGAACGCGAATGGTCGGTGCTGGCGCGGCAATGTCTCGCCCGGCGCATCCCCGACCACGCGACCTTGGCCCGGGAGGCCGCCGCCTGGACCGAGGCGCGCAACGCCGACCGGGTCGGGATCAACTGGCGCTTCACCATGGTCGATGCGCGCGCTCGCCTGCCCTTTCTCTACCCCGATCCGTCAGGAACCCGGCAATGAGCCTGTGTCTCTCCACTCAGGATGCCACGGGAGGGCGCGCGGGATCACGCGACCCCGAGCGCCGCGAGCGCGGCGAGCGCCAGCGGATGGGGGAGCCGGTCGCGGCCAGGCGTCGCGGTTCGTGATGCGGGCGCGCCCGCGGGATGCGTTCGGGGCCGAGGTCGGCGCCGGGTCGTTCTTCGCCCGCCCGGTCCGGCAGTCCCCGCTTC
>JADLCW010000422.1 GCA_020847015.1 Thermomicrobiales bacterium
CGACGCGCGCGTAAACGATCTGGCGAACCGGCTTGGCTACACCATGATCGGCTGGGATGTGGAAACTGGCGACTGGGATCCGAACGTATCCGCCTCGACGATTTACGACCGGGTGATAAACCAGGTGTACGACGGGGCCATCGTGGAAATGCATCTGGACGCATCAGCCAGCGCATGGACCACTGCCGTCGCCCTCCCGTGGGTTATCGAGGATCTGAGCGCCCAAGGGTATACTTTCGTCACCATTCCCCAGATGCTTCAATCCTGCTGAACCGATTAGTGCGCCGTTTATACTCGGTGCGTGACGGGCGGGCGGCAGGACCGCCATGACGCCGGACAGGGAGGAATGCCGGTGGCGGAGCGGATTCGCGCACTGCTTGAGTATATCGTCAACCACTATGCAGTAGTGGACGAACAAAAAGACGTCGATTTGAACGCGAAGGCTGCCGAAGGCGGTGATGCCATTCGGGACGAGAAGGGGAAGGTGGACGCCCGCGAGTGGGAGCGCGCCGCCGCGCTGGCTGGACCGTTTGTCCATGGGCTGGAGGCGGCCTATCAGGCGCGCCTGCGCGGCGACGACGCGCTGGCGCTGGACGACCGCTACCCCGATCAGAACGCGCAGGCAGATGCGCTCATCACCTTTCTGGTGAGCTTCGATCTTGCCGAGTCGCGTACCGACGAGACGGAGCCAGGGCACTACCGCTACACGATCGCGGTGAACTGGGACGCCTTGGCGCAGGTGGCGCACGCGGCCGGTCTCGACCTGTTCGACGTGCTCGCTGAAGCATCGAAGTGACCGCTGATGCGGAGCGGAATGATGCGGCCCCGACCGCGCGCCGAAGACGCCGCAGGCGCACGGCGACCGCGGCGCCAGCGTCCCTCGAAGACAACCGGATCGCGTATCTGGCCGAGGCGCTCGGCGTCGAATTCCACGATCCAGATCTGCCGCGGTTGGCTCTGACCCATCGCTCGACCATTCAGGATACAGTGGCTGCTGGCGCGCTGGCCGCCGAGGCGGCTGTTTACACCAATGAGCGGTTGGAGTTTGTTGGCGATGCGGTGCTCGGCGCTGTCGCAGCCGAATATCTCTACGCGCAGGACCGGCTGGCCGACGAGGGCACACTGACCCGGCGGCGCGTCGCGCTGGTGCGAGCCGAAACGCTGGTGCGGTGGGCGCGTGAGCTGAAGCTGGGCGACCTGCTGTATCTGGCGCATGGCGAACGGCCGACTGAAGGAGCGCGTGACCGGATGCTGGCCGGCGCGTTCGAAGCAGTGATCGGCGCCATCGCGCTCGATCGCGGGTATGTCGAGGCGCGGAGCGTGCTGCGGCGCTTGCTGGAGCGCGACGCGCCGGAAATCCTGGCCCGGGCCGAGCGGGCGGCCAACCCCAAAGGCCGATTGCAGGAACTGCTGCAGGAGCGCCGCCAGGTCGGGCCAACCTACCGCACGGTGCAACTGGAAGGGCCGGATCACGCCTTGCGCTTCACGGTGCGGGTGATGCTGGGCGACCAATTATTGGGCGAGGGCAGCGGAGCCAGCAAGCGCGAGGCGGAGCAGGCCGCGGCCGCCGCGGCGCTCGCCGCGATCGAAGTGGAGCCAGAGCGCGCCACGGGCGCCCCCTGACGGATTACCATGGCTGATGCGGCGCAGCGGCGCGGCCGACGCATGAGAGCGGCTATCAGGCGGTCCGGGAATGCCGGACCTGGGCGAGCGCCTGCGGAGACCGGGGCGCGGTGCGGAGGATCAGGCGGTGTCCCGGCACTACGATCAACTGACGATCTTCAGCGGCAACTCCAATCCGGAATTGACCGACGAGATCTGCCACTATATTGGCATCCCCCGCGGGCGAGCCGAGGTCATCAAATTCTCCAACGACAACACCTTCGTGCGCATCCTTGAAAGCGTGCGCGAAAATGACGTGTTCGTCGTACAGTCGTTCGCCGCGCCGATCAACGACGCCATCATGGAACTTTTGATTCTGATGGATACACTCAAACGCTCCTCAGCCGGCCGCATCACCGCGGTGATTCCGTATTTCGGATACGGGCGAACCGACAAGAAAGATCAGCCGCGCGTGCCGATTACGGCGCGCCTGGTGGCCAAGCTGATCGGGGTCTCCGGAGCCGATCGGGTGCTGACGCTCGATCTGCACGCCGGCCAGATTCAGGGGTTCTTCGATGTGCCGGTGGACGAGATGAGCGCGATGCCGCTGATAGCGAACTACTTCGCTCAAAAGCGGCTGACCAATCCGGTGGTCGTTTCGCCCGATCTGGGCAACACCAAGCGGGCGCGCAATTTCGCCGAGGCGATCGACGCTTCGCTGGCGATCATTGAAAAGCGGCGGCTTGGCAATGAGGATCGCTCCGAGGTGTTGAATCTGATCGGTTCCGTCGAGGGGCAATCAGCGGTGATCGTCGACGACGAGATCGATACTGGCGGTTCCATCGTCCAGGCCGCCGATGTCTGCCTGGCCAACGGCGCCGCCGAGGTGTACGCCGCCTCGATTCACCCGGTGTTTTCCGGCCCGGCCATCGAGCGACTACGCCATAGCGCGCTACGCGAAGTGGTCGTCACCAACAGCATCGCGCTGCCGCCGGAGAAGCGATTTCCCAATCTGACCGTGCTTTCGGTGGCTCCGCTCTTGGGTGAGACGATTCAGCGAATTCACACTGGCGCCAGCGTCTCCGCCGCCTATCGCGCCACCGAGGCGGCAGTGGTGACCAGGTAGCGATCCAGACCGTAAGGCGCGCTCAATCGATCGGCCGCGAGTGCAGCGCAACTCCCGCCGCCGCGACCAACACCCCACCCGCGAGCACCGCCGCTGCCGCGACCAGCAGCGTCGGTCGCAGATCGCCGCCGCCCGCCAAGGCAACGGCCAGCAGTGGACCGGCGATTTGCCCGAGTCCGAACGCCGCGGTGAGCCAGCCGATGGCGCGGTTCGCCTGGGCCGGCGGCGCAGCGCGCTGAGCGAAGCTGATGGTCAGTGCGGCGATGGCCATGAAGGTCCCCCCGAACAGGAGCGCCGAGGCGATCGCCGCTCCGGCCCGATCCGACAGCGCGGGCAATGCGATCCCGATGGTCTGAACGAAATAGGCGGCCGTCAGCGTCGCGATGGGACGCGTTTTCGTCGCGGCGAGCGTCCAGAGCACGGTCGAGGGCGCGGCGGCCAGCCCGACGAGAATCCAGACCGCCGGCCCGAGATCGCTCAACCCGGGCAGCTCGCCCACGATGGCGACGATGAAGGTGCCGGTCACGATGTAACCGGCGCCTTCCAGGAAGTAGGCGGTCCCGACCAAGGCGAGGATCGGCCCTGCTCCGCCCCATCCGCGGCCAGCACCACGTCGGGGGACGATCGGGACCGGCGGCAGCCATGCTCCGGCGGGAAGCGCGAGAATCGCCGCCAGCACCGCCACGACCAGCCACTCCCGCTGCCACGGAGCCCACGGCCATCCCACCAGCCTGCCGGCTGCCACCACCGCCAAGCCTGATGCGGCGATGCCGATCCCGACGCCGCCGAAAAACCATCCCGAGAACCTCGC
>JADLCW010000423.1 GCA_020847015.1 Thermomicrobiales bacterium
AGAGCGCGCGCGACCACATGATGTGCGCGTCCTCGTTGTTGTCGCTGTAGTAGCGGCGGCGGACGCCCTGCACCGAGAAGCCCCACTTTCGGTACAGCGCCTGGGCGGGCGCATTGGACACGCGCACCTCGAGCGTCAACCAGTTGGCTCCGCGCCGTGTCGCTTCATCGAAAAGGGCGGTCAGCAACACCTCGCCCAATCCCTGGCCGCGATAGGGTTCGTCCACGGCGATGGTGGTGACATGCGCCTCATCGAAGGCGTTCCACATGCCGGCAAAGCCGACGATCGACTGGGCGGGGCGCTCGCCCGGCTCCGGGCGGCGACCGAACGCGATCGGCAGCAACGTGCGGCGCGGCAACGGACGCGTTGCCGCCGCGTGGGCCGCATCGACCGGCTCGGTCGGCGCCGGCGGCCGACAGTCGCGCAGAATGATGTAGTAATTCTGTTCGGGGTGCTGCAACTCCCGCCGGTAAGCGGATACGGGCCATGGGTTCGTAAAGCAGCGGCGTTCCACCTGCGCGACCTCGGCGACATCTTCCTGGCGCATGAGATCGAGGTGGTAGCGGGGGCCTTGCCCATTGGAGGACAGCATGGCGGATTCCTGACAGAGACGGTCGGCGGCGCTCACGACGAGATGTTCGCATTTGCGAACCAGCGGCGGCAAGCCGTCATCGTCCCAGGTAGATCGGCTCCAGCGCGGCCGCGTCGTCGGCATCGCCGCGCCGCCAGCGAGCGAAACCCAGCGCGAGCAGCGCCTCCGGCCGCCGCGCTCGCAGCAGCGGAGGCACGATGCGTGCCTCGGGCGCATCGGCCAGCGCCGCCTCGTCGGGTTCGCTCAATTCGCCGGTGATCGCAACCGGGCGGGCCCGGGCGACGATCTCATCGCGCAATTCGGCAACGACGCCATTGCGGGGCGCGGCCAGTGGTCGCGGTTCACCGGTCTCTCCGCGTTCGTAAAGTGCCCAGACGAGACGCCCGCGTCCGGCGACGATCGTCGCCGCCACGGCTCCGGAGCCGTGCAGCAGCGGCAGCGCGGCGGCTTCCAGCGCCGAGACGCCGAACAGCGGCAGATCGAGCGCAAGCGCGAACCCTTTGGCGATGCTCATGCCGACTCGTAACCCGGTGAACGTTCCCGGCCCCTTGGCGACGACGACACCGGCCAGATCGGCGGCGGCAAGGCCGCGCAATTCCAGCAACCGATGAATCTGATCGAGCAGATCGACGGTGTGGGAGCGGCCGGCGCGCCAGACAAGCGTTGCGGCGTCGCGTTCGTTGCCGACGGCGATCCCGGCCTGCGCGCTTGCCGTATCGATCGCCAACAGCGCCGGCAAGACCGCCGTGTCGGTCATTCGCGTTTGACCTCCTCCCGGGCGACGACCCTCTCCGCCCACCGCAGTCTACCCGGCGCCGACGCGGCGATGGCGAGTGCGCCTGGAAGGGAATGGCACAGTTCCTGCAAAGGCAAATGCGCCGGCGTTGGTTGCCATTCCGTCCCCACGATTTGAACTGCAACCTCGGCCAAGCCGATGCGCCGTGTCGCTCACCCGCGACGCCGGCGTGCGCCGGCTCCTCCCAATCGATCGCTTCAGGTCTCGTCGGGTCGGTCCACCCAAGCCGGATCCGCGCGGCGGGGCTGCGTCCAAGCTGGAACGGGGGAGTGCGGCACAGCCGCACTCCCCCGGTTCAGGTTTCCTGCCTGAGCGCGGCAAACCAGCGAGCCGCATCGGCAGCCGGAGCGTTCGCCGCGAAGCGCAGCCGGCGGCGATCGCCGCCGGCCGGCTCGAACGCAACCACGAGGTAGCGCTCCGGCAGCAGCGCTCCGGCGCGCTCCGGCCATTCCACCAGCGTCACCCCATCCTCCGGGGCCACATGCTCGTCGTAGTCGAACCCACGCAGATCGTCCGGCCCGCGCAGTCGGTAGAGATCGAGGTGGCGCAGCGTGCGCTCCCCGTCGCCGTAGGGATGTTCGTGGACGAGGGTGAAGGTGGGGCTGTGGACCGGATCGCGCACCCCCAGCCCGTCCGCTACGCCTTGGGCGAAGGTGGTTTTGCCGGCGCCGAGATCACCGTGCAGCAGCACTACATCGCCGGCGCGCAATCCGGCCGCCAACTGGCGGCCGATGGCCCGGGTGGTCTCGGCGGAATTGCTGATCAGCATGAGCTCCGCATCGGGCGGCGTGGCGTCGCTCATGCGCCGGGTCGGCGACCGGCGAGGTTGAGCCGCCAGTAGTCGAGGTGGAAGGGCGCCGGATCGGCGGCAGCCTGCTCGGTCAGCGCATCGAGCAGTTCGTTCCGGGCGCGATCGTCGGCGAGCCGCTCCAGATGGGCGCGCAGCACGACCGTGCGCAAAAATTCGCGATACGTCGCGGCGTCGTCAAACGTGGTCGGCGCTTCTTCCAGACTCGTGGCGACGTCCGCAAAACCGGCTCGCTCCAACCGGCCGGCAGTCGTTGCAGCGCCGGCGAACTCCCATGGACCGCTCCAGCCGGCAATGGGCGCGAATGCGGGATGCGCGACCGCCAGCGACTCCACACGCGCCATCAGTCCGGCCAGATTCGGTCCGCCGCCACACTGAGCGACCAACCGGCCGCCGGGGCGCAGCGCGGCGAACAGGTGGGTGAAAAGCCGGTCGTGATCGCGAATCCAGTGGAAAGTCGCCGTGCTGAAAATGGCGTCGACCGGTTCTGGGGGGGCGAACTCCAGCAGATTGGCGTGGACGAACGATACGCGGCCGCCGAAGCGGGGAACGAGATTTTCCTCGGCCTCGGCGAGCATCTGTTGACTGCGGTCGACGGCGATAACGCGGCCGGCGGGCAATCGCTCCAGCAGCAGCGCCGTCAGGCGACCGCTGCCGCAGCCCGCATCGACGGCAATTTCATCACCGCGCAGCGGCAGACGGTCCAGCACGCGCTGACCCCAGTCGACGTGCGGATTGGAAAGCCGGTGGTACTCGGTCGCGTTCCACTCCACCGGGTCGATATTCGCGTTCGCAACGAGGTCGGTCATGCGGTGTTGTCCAGGGCGATCCCGTCCGGTGACGGGTCGGGCGGGGCCATCGGCGGACCGGATGGCGCCCGCTGCAGCGAGCCGAGAAATGGCGACTCGGCATTGTACTCCAGCGATGCGGCGTGCGGTCTGCATCGTCCGCAATCGCGAGGTCACGCTCGCCTCCGGCGCCAATAGGGCGTGGGCTTCGGCCGGGCAGCGTCCGGCGCGATCGCGGTTTCGGGAGGGTCATACCGGTTCCAACCGTGCGGCGTGGACGGGAGATCAGAGTGTCATTGCCATGCAGTCGCCAGACCGCCGACCAGAGATCGGGCGTTTTGCCGTGCGTGAGATTCTCGAAGCGGTCGGCATTGGGAGTCGTCAGCAAGAGATCGCCCGGGGCCGGCTGCGGGCGCTCGTTCAGACCGCGTTGCTGGGCGACGAAAACGAGCATCCGCCCAGCCGGCCTCCAGGCGGGGTTGAAGACCAGAGC
>JADLCW010000424.1 GCA_020847015.1 Thermomicrobiales bacterium
AAGGCGGCCGTCGCGTTGGTCGCGCGCGAGGCGAGGCGGATGCTTGGCAAATGTCCATCCTTCTCATGCCCGCCGGCATCGCAAAGGCCGACGCAAGCGGGGATTCGGGTGTGGCCGGGGGGCCGTGGCCCCCCGGCCGAGCCGTTGGCTCGACTAGTCGCCGAGGCCGAAGACGACCGCGGTCGCGGAACGGCGCTGCAGGCCGTTGCCGTTGCCGCCGCCGACGACGCCGAAGTACTGCTGGCCGTCAACCGCCCACGTGGAGAACGGAGCGCCGATCTCCATGCCGATGTTGAAGGTGTACAGGACTTCGAGGGTGTCGGAGTTGAACACCCGGACGTCGCCATCGAGCGTGCCCGCCATGGCGACACCGCCGGCGGTGGTGAGGACGCCACCGAACGGCGTGGCGTTGTCGCTCGGCGACTTGAACTCGGCGACGCGCTCGCCGGTGTCGATGTTGTAGGCAGCCACCGTGTAGACCGGCGGAACGGCCGGCGGGGTGCGCTGCACGGTCGTGCCGGCGCCCTGGCCAAGACGGCTCAGGCCGTTGGTCGTGCGGGCTTCGGCCTCATCCGGCCACGCGGTGAGCGTGGCGCCGCCGGCGCAGCCTTCGCCGAACTGGAGATAGGCGAGGCGGCGATCCGGATCATAGGACGGCGGGTTGAGGGCCGTGGCCGAGGTGTTCCACTGCGGGCACGAATCCCCGGTGGTCTGGCCGCGGACCGGGCCGACGCCGGCGTAGGTCTGGACGCCCGCACCCGCGACGTAGTCGACCGGGAGGCCGGTCTTGCTGTCGATGCCGGCGGTCCAGTTGGTGGGCTGGTACTCGACAACGTTCAGGATGGTGCCGTCACGGCGGTCCTGCGTGTAGAGGTGGCCCGACCGGGCGAAGGTCATCACGCCCGGAACGCCGTCGGCGGCGTCATAGAGCATGCGGGTGGTCGGCTGGTCGAAGTCCCACTGCTCGTTCGGGACGATCTGGAAGTACCAGGTCAGCGCGCCGGTGTCCGCATCGAGAGCGATCGTGCTCGCGGTGTAGAGGTTGTCGCCGGGGCGGAAGGCCGGGTCGAACGACGGCATGGCGTCGCCGGTGCCGTGGTAGATCAGGTTCGTGACCGGATCGAACGTCGGATGGCTCCACACGCCGCCGCCGCCCGTGCGCCAGGCCTCGTGGTCGTCCGCCCACGTCTCGTGGCCCGGTTCGCCGGGGAACGGGATCGTGAAGGTGCGCCACACGAAGTCGCCGGCAGCCTGGTCCCAGGCGCCGACCCACGAGATCGTGCCCTGCTGGCCGCCGGTCGATTCACCCTGCACGACGAGCTTGCGCCCGGCGGCAGTCTGGAGCGCGATCGGCTCCGTGGTGAAGCCCTGCGTGTCGGGCGACGGCGTGCCATAGGTCGGATCGGGCGCAGCGGCGGCCTGGACTTCCCACACGACTTCGCCGGTGGCGGCGTTGACGCGGATCATGCGGGTGTCGTTGGTGCCGATGAAGACGCCGTCGTCCATCAGGGCCAGACCGCGCTGGGTACGGGCCTTGGTGATCTCCGGGTCGTAGCGCCAGATCGGAACCGCTGCGGCGCCCGAGGACGCGTCCCACGCCATGATGCGGGCGTAGCAGTCCACCGTGTAGAGCGTGCCGGCGTCGGCGAGGATCACGCCTTCCTCGAGGCAGCCCAGCGTGCCACCGTCGGCGCGACCGCCGATGGCGAAGATGTACTTCACCTCGATGTCGCCGGCGTTGGTCTGGTTGATCTGGTCGAGCGCCGAATGGCGCCAGCCAGAGTAGTTGCCGCCGTACATCAGCCAGTTTTCAGGCTCTGGATTGGTTAGGCGGTCGAAAGTCACGTCGGCGGCGAACGCCGGCGCGCCGATAACCGCGGCGCTGCTCAACGCGAGCGCGGCTACGGATGTCTTCAGGATTGTCCGTCTATTCATTTGTTCCCTCTATTGCACTCTGCTTTGTTTATTCTCGTTGCAGTAAAGTAAGTCGCAAACGCTCAGTCGTATTGCCTGCGTAGCAATTCCCTTGTTGCTTGTGTCTGCTTGCGCAGATTGCAGCGGGAGGCCGTGGCCGCGATCGGCCGGCACCCGCCTCATCGCGGGGTGCGGGCCGACTGCAGCCCGCGTCCGGCCTTTCATCGGCTTGCTGGAGCCGCCGTTCGGCGACGCTCCGAGTTCCTCCCAACCCCACCACCGACACCGCAGCAGATCGGTGGCGCCTCGCCCGTCCAAGCGTGCTCGAGACCGGCTTTGCCGGCTCGTTTCGGACCCCGCCAGACGGGCGGCGGGGCCTGAAACTCGAATCCGCGGCGACGGCCTCCCGCCGTCGCGGCGCTATTGACGGAAGCCCAGCAGCGCCAGCGCCGCCGGGTCTTCGGGAAGGGCGACGTCGCCGGCGACGAAGCCATTGTGTTCGAGGATGAAGGCCACGAGGCCGAGGGCCTGGCGCGGCTGCAGCGTGCCCGGCGCGTCCAGCGGCATGCGGTTGAGCACGAAGTCATAGAGCGCGGACACCGGGCCGGTGTACCAATGCGCGAACGCGTCCCCGACGAGCGGCGGTCCGCCATCGAGGCCGGCGAGCGTCTCGCCATGGCAGCCGGCACAGCCGCCGCCGAAAAGGCCGCGGCCGGTCGCGACCTGCTGCGCGGTGAAGGCGAGCGGCGCGAGTGCGGCGGCCTCCGGCGTGACGGCGGGCGGTGCCGGCGGCGCGTCCTGCGCGATGGCCGTCCCCGCCGCGGCCACGGCGCCGCCGATGACGACGCCTGCGATGGTCAGCTTCACTGCGGAAGCGAATGACCGTAGCGATTTCCTGTCCCAATGCATCAAGTTATAACCTCATGGATACCCGCGGCGCGAAATCTATGCGATGGATAATAGCCGGGTCAATTGAAGAACCGGCTAATCGACTGCTAGATTCGCCTTTTGGCTATTGGCATTCGGCAACGGGTGCGGGAGTTGCGGTTTGGCGGCTGGAAACAGAGGAATGGCGCCGGCGCGCGATTGCGGAACGTGCTCGCTGTGCTGCAAGCTTCTGGGCATCGGCGCGCTCGGCAAACCCACCGGCTCCTGGTGCCCGCATTGCGCGCCACCGGCCGGGTGCGGGATCTATGAAAGCCGTCCGCAGGAGTGTCGCGACTTCGCCTGCCTTTGGCTCGAAAGCGAGGCGCTGGGAGAGGAGTGGCGGCCGTCGCGCTCGAAGATCGTCCTCTATCTCGTCGACGGGGAACGCCTCGTCGCCCATGTCGATGTCGGCTCGCCGGCGGCGTGGCGGTCGGAACCGTATTACGGCCAGCTGAAGAGCTGGGCGCGGCAGGGCATGAGGGGCGGGCCGAAAGTCGTCGTCCGGGTCGGCGAGCGCCTGGTCGCCATCCTGCCGGACCGCGACGTCGATCTCGGTCGCGTCGCGAGGGGCGACGGCATCTTCATCGGCGAGCGGATGACGCCCGCGGGCCCGAGCTACGTGGCCGAGGTGATCCCGGCCGCGGCGATCCCGGCGCAAACGCCGCCGTCGTGATCGGCCCCATGCCCGCCCACCGAAGCGCACGGCGCAATGCCGGCCCCGTCCCGATCCATGCACAAGGAGAACTGCCATGCCCGCACGGGTGCTGATCGCTGTCGTGGGGGCGATCGTGCTGATCGCGGTCGGCGCGGCCTTCCTCCTGCCGCGGGGCGCCGACGAGACCGGCGGCGCCGCGTCGCCGCCGGCGGTCGCGGCCGCGGGTGGCAATGACGGCACCCCCGCCCCGGTGGCGGCAGCGGCGCCGGCCGCCGGCGCACCGGCGCCGGCAGTGGCACCGGTGCCCGCTGTCGATCCGGCGTTGACCGCGGACGTTGCGGCCTTTGCGACGGCGCGAACCGCCGCGACATCCGAGATCGACGATGGCGTGGCTCTCCTCGACGTCGCCGCCGAAGAGAACCGGCTGACCTTCACCTTCCGTGCGGGGATCACTGCCGCGGAGTACGACCTGGTGGCCGAGCGGGACGTCCTCTTCCCGGGGCTCGAGGCCTTTGCCTGCGACGACGGCGCGTGCTTCGAGGTGACGCCGGCCGCGGTCGAGGCCGCCTGCGCCGACACCACGCTCGCCGCGCTCCTGCAGCGCGGCGCGGTGGTGCGGTATCGCTATGTCGATCTCGCCGACGAGGATCTCGGCGACGTCACCTTCGCCGAGGCCAATTGTGGCCCCTGAACCGTCGGCGCGCGACCGCGCGAAGGGGAATGCAGTGCCGGCGCGGCTGTGGTTCTTCTCTGCCGTCATGCTCGTGGCGCTCGTCGCCGGCTATTTCCTGCGGAGGCACGCGGCGTCGCCCGACGACGCCGCGACTGCACCGGCGAACGGCGAGGCGGCCACGGCGGCGAGCGCGGCGGGTGGCGCCACGCCGGCGGCAACGGCCGGCAATGCCGCCGGGCCGACGACGCCTGCGGAGGGGCCGGCGCCGTTTCCGGGGAGCGTCATCACCGAGGCCGTCATCGGCGAGGACGGCGTCGCGCGCATGGAAGCGCCGTTCCAGGTCCCGCCCGGCCCCGAACCCGACGCCGCCTTCCAGGCGGAGATCGATGCCTGGGCCGGGTTGCTCCGCGAACAGCTGCCGCTGGTCGACGGCCTGACGACGCTCGACACGGTGGAGGTCGACGGGCGGGTGATCGTTCTCAACCACCGGATCGGCATCGATCTCCGCGCCTACACGCTTCCCCAGGACAAGCCGGAATTGCTGATCCCCGGGCTGGATGGCTGGCTGTGCGACGGCAATACCTGCTTCGAGATCAAGCCCGAATTCGCCGAGATCGCCTGCCGCAGCAGCATCCGGCCGCTGCTCGATGGGGGAGCCGCAGGTGTCTACAAATACCGGGATGCTAACGGACTGCCGATCGCGGTTACGGTCGTTTCCGGTGCGGACTGCGCCGCGTGACGGGACGGGAAGACCGTTACCCGGACGGGTGTGCTCTTTATGCCTATCCGACTTAGCCGACGCACGCTCCCACCCGTTCGGGTAGGTCTCGCAATGCGATCGTGATGCAAGTGTCGCCGCGAAAACTCGGCGGTTCGATCGGGTGAAGGAAATCGGATGCGTTTTGTTCCCGTAAGGCTACTGGCATTATCCATTTTGCTCGTAGCGACCGCGTTCCTGACCTCGTCACCGGCCCGCGCACTCTTCAACGAAATCAAGCCGCCGCTGGCGGAACGGGCCACTCAGGACCTCCTGACGCGGTTCTTCCCCACCGCGGATCATTTCGTGAACGTCGATGCCCGCCCGCCCTTCATCGAGGCCTATCGCGGGGAGGAGAGGCTCGGCTACGTCCTCTCGGCGTTCGATGCCGTGCGGCCGCCGAGCTACACGAGGCAGCCTTTCGACGCGCTCGTCGGGATCGACATCGACGGCACGATCACCGGCGTCCAGCTCCTCAAGTTCTACGATTCCTACCTCGTCGACGATCCGGTCCAGATCGCGCGCGTCGAGGCGTATCTGGTGAAGCTGATCGGCTTCGAGGCGATGTCGGGCCGCCCGTTCCCGTACAATCCGGATTTCGCCACCGGCACCACGATCAGCGCGCGGTCGATGGCCGCGGGCATCCTCGACGCGGCCCGGCTCGTCTTCCGGCTCAACTCCGGTCCGCCGGTGACGGAGCCCACCCTCGACATGGTCGATATCGGCTTCCGCACCTGGAACGAACTCATGGCGGACGGGGGCATCGTCCGCCGGCTGATCACGTTCGGCGAAGTGCGCGACCTGTTCGCCGCGGCCAACGCCGAGGGCGCGACGACGGAAGTGCCGCTCGGCGTCGCGCGGCCGCTCCTCGACCCCGGCCGCTTCGATTGCCGCTTCAACGACATCCTCGCCTGCGACACGCCGGCCATTCCGGTCCATCCGGACGACGAGGCCTACATGGACCTCTACTTCGCCCTCGGCACGCCGCCGAAGATCGGGCGGAGCATGCTGGAGCCGGACCGCTACGCCAACTATTTCGGACAGCAGCCGGAGGGGACGCAGCTCCTGCTGATGTTCTCCGACGGCCCCTACAATTTCCGTGGCGTCGGCTACTACCGCGAGGAGACCGGCTACCGGTTCGACCGCTTCAAGCTGGTGCAGGGCGACCTCGAGATATTCTTCGATCGCGACACGCACCAGATGATCAATCTCGTCGCCGGCGACCGTCCCTGGCTGCCGAATGCGAGCGCCTACTACATCACGCCCGAAACCGGCTTCGATCCGCTCCAGCCTTTCCAGATCATCGTGATGGTGACGGGCGAGGGGCCGGGCGGGGAGGACGTCACCGTGGACGTGCCGGTGGACTATCTCGTGCCGTCGGACGTCGTGCTCCTGCCCTATGTCGAGCCGCCGGCCGAATGGGTGATCGCGTGGCGGCAGACGATGCCCAACGTGATCGTCTTCGCCATTGCCCTCACCGTCCTGACGGGCATCTTCGTCTTCCAGAAGCAGCTGGCGCAGCGGCGCCGGCTGCACCTCTGGCTGCGGACCGGGTTCCTCGCCTTCACGCTGTTCTGGCTCGGCTGGACGGCCGGCGGGCAGCTCTCGATCGAGCACATCACGAACTATCTGCGCATGCCGTTCGACGGCATCGATCTCAACTTCCTGCTGCGCGAGCCGCTGATCGTGATGGTCTCGCTCTACGCCCTCATCGGCGTCATCGTGATCGGCCGCGGCGTGTTCTGCGGCTGGCTGTGTCCGTTCGGCGCCCTGCAGGAGCTGACCGCCAAGGTCGGCCGCTTCCTCGGCCTCCCCACCTGGACGCCGCCGGACGGGCTGAACCGGTGGATGTGGCTGCCGAAATACGGGACCGCGGCGCTCATCGTCGTGGTCACCTTCGCCGCGCCCGAGGCGTTCCACGTGGCGGGCGAGATCGAGCCGTTCAACACGGCGATCGGCTCTACCTTCTCG
>JADLCW010000425.1 GCA_020847015.1 Thermomicrobiales bacterium
ACGACCACGATGTCGACACCGTCGGCGGCTACGTGTTCAGCGCGCTTGGCCGCCCGGCCAAGGTCGGCGATGTCGTGACCGGACCGGATGGCCACGTGCTGGAAGTCGAGGAAGTCGATGGTTTGCGCGTGGCGCGAGTGCGTGTCGCGCCGCAGGACGAGCCAGCGCTGGAACCGGCGGCCCGCAGCCGATGAACGAGCCCGAGCCGAAAACCGTTGCCCAGGAGATTCGTCAGACGGCGCGGGTCGTCGATGCCGATAGTCGCGCCCGCACCCACCTCGCAAACGAGCGTACCTTTCTCGCCTGGTTGCGCACCGGGCTGAGTCTGGTGGCGCTGGGATTGGCGGCCGCTCAATTCCTTGGCGGCAATGTGCCGGGGGAAGAGCGGATGGTGACGGCGCTGGCTGCGCTGCTGATCGTCTCCGGCACGCTGATGACTGTCGCCGCCGGCCGGCGGTTCCTCGTCGCCCGCAACGCGATCGAGACCGGAACCTACAGCTCTGGCGCCGTCGCCATCGCCCTATCGGCGGCGTTGGCGGTGGCCACGGGCATCATCGCGCTGGTCGTCATTTGGTACCTGCAAACCGGGCGCGGCGCGCGATGACGCCCGATGGGAAGGCTCCCGCGCGAACGCCGATGCCGGCCGAACATGCCTTGTTGGGGTTGCTGGCGCTGACCCCGGAGGCGCAGCCGGGTCACGGCTACGACCTGGCGCGTCGCTTCGCCGGCGGGCAACCGCTGGGCGATGTGTTGCGGTTGGAACCGGGCATGCTCTACCACCACCTCAAGAAACTGGAGCGAGCTGGTTGGGTGGCGGCCGCGACCGAACCGCAACCGGCGCGCCCGGCGCGCCGCACCTTTCGCCTGACAGCAAGCGGCCGTGCCGAGCTGACCCGCTGGTTGGGCGAACCCGTGACCCACACGCGCGAGATCCGCCTGGAGTTTCTGGTCAAACTCTACTTCGTGCGCGCGCTGATCCCGGAGCGGTTGCCGCACCTGTTGGCTGGGCAGCGAGATGTGCTGAGCGGCCACGCCGATTCGCTGATGGACCAGATTGCCACGCTCACAGAGCCGGAAGCGGACGCCGCCGCGATCGCTGATGTCGCCTATCAGCGACTGGTGCTGGAGTTGCGTCTGGCGCAAACGCGAGCCGCCATCGCCTGGCTGGACCGCGCCACCTCGTCGGCGCCGATCGACGATCCCGACGCATAAACATCGACCCGGCGAAACGCCGTCGCGCTCACCGGGTCGATGGGGGTTGGGGAGGGGGTTTTCGGAGCCTATGCGGAGGCTCCGTTGTCAGGGAGGGCGAGGAGAGTTGGGGGACTCGTCCTCGCTCACCCCTATCTACGCCGGCGGGTTCCAGACGGATTCATCGCTCGCGGAGCAAATTTTGCGTTCGTCATGTCCTCGAACATCGGCTGCACTCGGGTGGCGCGCCCACGCGGCTCAACCCCGCGGCGGACGCGGAAAGGCGATTGGATGCGCGGCGGCGGCGGCGGCGGACGATTCAACCGAATGATGGGCCCGCTGCCGGAGGGAGCGCATCAGCCGCTGCAGCGGAGCACCGTACTGCGGGTGGCCGGTTTCTTCCGGCCATACCGGATGCGGGTGGCGGTGACCGTGCTGGCGATTCTTATCGTCGCCGTGCTCGGGCTGGTCAACCCGATCCTGCTCAAACTGATCATCGACGAGGCCATCCCCGATCGCGATCTGGCCAAGCTGTATCTCTACGTCGGACTGATGGTCGGCATCCCGGTCATCACCGGGTTGATCGGCGTCGGTCAAACCTACCTGAACACCGTCATCGGCCAGAGTGTCATGCGCGATTTGCGCAATGCTCTTTACCAGCATTTGCAGCGGATGCCCCTGCGCTTTTTCACCTCGACGCGCACCGGAGAGATTCAGGCTCGCCTCAGTAGCGATATCGGCGGCGTGCAGCACGTGGTCACCGACACCGCCACCAGCATCGTCTCGAATCTGGCGACGGCGATCTCGACCGTGGTGGCGATGTGGCTCATATCCTGGCAATTAGCGCTCATCTCACTCGGGTTGCTGCCGGTTTTTCTGTTTCTCACCTACAGGGTCGGCAATGTGCGGCGCGAGCTGACCACCGACACCCAGCAGGTGGTGGCCGATCTGACGGCGCTGATCGAGGAGACGCTCTCGGTCAGCGGCATGCTGCTGACCAAGGCGTTCGGCCGTCAGGAGCGCGCGGTGGAGCGCTTCGGCGGCGAGAACAATCGCCTCACCGCGCTGCAGATCCGCCAGCAGATGGTTGGTCGCTGGTTCTTCATGATCATCTCGACCTTTTTCTCGATCACCCCGGCGGTGGTCTACTGGTATGCCGGTCGAAAAATCATCGGCGGCGATCCAGCGCTGACCATCGGCGACATCGTGGCCTTCACCACATTGCAGAGTCGGCTGTTTTTCCCGCTCGGGCAGTTGCTCAATGTGCAGGTGGAAATTCAGGGCGCCTTCGCCCTGTTCGATCGCATCTTCGAGTATCTCGATCTGCCGGTGGAGATCGCCGATCGTCCGGGCGCGATCGCGTTGGACCCGACCAAGGTCCACGGCCAGGTCCGCTTCCGCCATGTCTCATTTCAGTACAACGACACCGTCTTCGTGTCGGCTCCCGGTGCTTCCGACGTGCCGCCAAGCGATGCGGACGCGCTGCCGGAGCCAAACGGAGCGAGCGCAGACGGGACGATCGTGCTCGCCGGGGCGGTGGCGGCGGCCGTGCCTCCGGCTCCGTTCGCGCTGCGCGATATCGATTTCACGGTGGAGCCCGGGCAACTGGCGGCGCTGGTCGGCCCCAGCGGCTCCGGAAAAACAACCATCGCGCTGCTTGTGCCGCGCCTCTACGATGTAGATGCCGGAGCGGTCGAGATCGATGGCGTCGATGTGCGCGATGTGACGCTGGCCAGCTTGGGCGGGGTGGTCGGGATGGTCACCCAGGAGACCTATCTCTTTCACTCCACGATTCGGGAGAACATCGCCTACGGCCGCCCGGGCGCCACGCAGGCGGAGATCGAGGCAGCCGCGCGGGCGGCGGCCATTCACGAGCGGATCGCCAGCTTGCCGGAGGGCTACGCCACCATCGTCGGCGAGCGCGGCTACAAACTCTCCGGCGGAGAGAAGCAGCGGGTGGCGATCGCCCGGGTGATTCTCAAAGACCCGCGTATTCTGATTCTGGACGAGGCCACCAGCGCGCTCGACACCCGCTCGGAGCGGCTGATTCAGGCGGCGCTGGAGCCATTGATGCAAAATCGAACCACGCTGGCGATCGCCCACCGGCTGAGTACGATTCTCGCCGCCGATCTGATTCTCGTGGTCGACCGGGGCCGCATCGTCGAGCGGGGCACGCATGCCTCGCTGCTGGCCGAGGGCGGATTGTACGCCAAACTGTACCGGGAGCAATTCGCCGCCGAGACAGCCTTATTCCCGACGAGCGTCGCGACGACGGAGTAGGCGCGAGACCCGACCGCCGGTCGCGCCGTATGGTAGCGTCAGAAGGAAACGATCGATTCCTGGCGCGAGGATCGGGAAGCAGAGGGATGGGGGAAACAACCGACATGCGCGAGCGCGGCGGCTGATGCCGCGAATCCAAGACCCGAGCGCGAATCTTGCCCGGAACTGGATCGGCGCCCCGAATGGCGGCGAACCGGGGGTGCGATTGCGCGTCGCGCACCGGACCGGGTTCAGATGCCTGGGATCCGCCGGGATCGGCAGGGACTAGGGAGGGGACGTGCCGGGCGGAGCGACCAATCTGCTAGCCGCGTTGCTGGCCCTGGCGGTGGCGGGACCGACGCTGGTGGCGTTCGTCGCCCGGTGGCGGGTCTCGTTCGCGCCGCTGTTGGCGACGGCGGTCGCCGCGCTCACTTTTGTCCTGTCCCTCGCGTTGTGGTTGGCCGGCGGTGCGGCGCTGGATGCGCCGTGGGCTCCCAGTTTGGGCGTACGCCTCGCGTTCCGCTTCGATGGTCTGGCCGCCCTCTACGCGATGTTGGCGTCCGGCATCGGCGCGCTGACAATCGCCTACGCGACTCGCTATATCCCCGATCATCTGCGCCATCAGCATCGCCCGCCGCGCGCTGGCGCCATTTTTTGGCCGCTGATGACCGGATTCATGGGGGCGATGATCTGGCTGGCCGCCGCACAGGATCTGCTGCTGCTCTTCGTCTGCTGGGACGCCACCGCTATCGCCTCCTACTTTCTGATCGGATTCGACCGGGAGCGCGGCGTAGCCCAGCGAGCGGCGCTGATGGCGCTGTTGATCACCGGGGTGAGCGCGATCTGCTTTCTGGTTGGCGCGCTCATGGTGCGGGCCGCGACCGGCACGCTCGACGTGACCCTCGCCGCCGAGCGCATCGAACCCGGCGCGTTCAGCACCGTAGCAGTGGCGCTGATCGCGGTCGCGGCGCTGGCCAAGAGCGCGCAGGTTCCGCTGCATTTCTGGCTGCCGCGAGCGATGGCCGCCCCGACCCCCGTTTCGGCGTACCTGCACTCGGCGGCAATGGTCGCCGCTGGCGTCTATCTGCTGGCGCGGATCTACCCGTTGTTCCTGGCGGCTCCGGCGGTGCAGGGCGCGCTGGTCGTCGTCGGCTTCGCGTCGATGGCGGTGGGCAGCGTGCTGGCGCTCGGCAGCGATGAGTTCAAGCGATTGCTGGCCTATTCCACCATCGCCCAATATGGCTATGTGGTCGTCATGCTGGGATTGGGCGGAGCGGCCGGGTTGGCCGGCGCGGCCTTCTACGTCGTCGCCCATGCGATCGCCAAGAGTGGGCTGTTTCTGACAGCCGGGGTGGTCACGGAAGCCACCGGCGAAACGCGTATTTCAAAAGTGGGTGGACTGGGACGACCGCTCTGGTTGCTGGCCGCGGCGAGCGGGTTGTGCGCCGCGGCGCTGGCGGCGCTACCGCCGACGGTCGGGTTTTTCAAAGACGAACTGTTTTTCAAGACGGCTCTGACGGGTGGTTCGCTCACCACCGCGCTGGCGCTGGCTGGGGCGATGTGCACCTTCGCCTATACCGCCCGCTTCTGGATCGGCATTTTCCTCGGGCCGCGGCGGGCGCGCCCCATCGCCTGGACATCGTCGGTGCTGGTGGCCCCGATCGTCGTGCTGGGGGTGCTGGCGCTAGTTGGCGGTGTGGTCTTCGGTCCGTTGCGATCGCTGGCCGAGGCGGCCGGAGCCGTTTCCGCCGGAGAGCCGACCCCGATCGCGCTTGGTTACCATCTGGACGCGCGACCGGAGAATCTGTTGGCGCTGGCCACCTGGATCGGAGGAGCCGTGCTGGCCGTCGGGGTGATGCGCGGCAGCGCCGCGATCGGCGCGTTCGGAGCGGCGTTGGGCCAATTCGGGCCGGAGCGGGCCTACGATGCGGCGCTCAGCGGCATCAACGCGCTCTCCGATGCGATCCACGACTTCGAGGTTCGCGATCTACGCAGCCGCATCGCCACCATTCTGCTCCCGGCCGGCGTGCTGGTGCTGCTCAATTTCTGGGTGACGCCGAACCAGGGCGCGTTCGACCCGGGTCGCATCTTGTGGAGTGATGTGCCGCTGCTGTTGATTTTGGCGGTGGCGGCGGCGGCGGCGGTCGCCACCGCTGTTCCCCGCGATCATCTGTCGATGGCATTGTTGCTCTCCGGGGTCGGCTACAGTCTGACAGTGGTCTATGCGCTGATTTCGGCGCCGGATGTGGCGCTGGTGTCGGTGCTGATCGAGACGCTGTTCGCGCTGCTGTTTCTTGGCATTTTGGGAGCGCTGCCTCGCTCGTTGTTGCAGCGCCTGGCGATGCAGATCTCCACCAGCGAGCGCAAGCGGCGCGATGCCATCGTCGCCGCCATCACCGGGCTGGCGGCGTTCACTGTCTGCTGGGGCGTATTGTCGAAACCGGCCCCGCTGGAGACGGCCGCCGCCGCCCAGATCGCCCTGACTCCGTCGGCGCACGCGAAAGACATCGTCACCGCCATCCTGGCCGACTTTCGCGGTCTCGACACAATGGGTGAGATCTCGGTGCTCGGCGTCGCCGCGCTGGGACTGATTGCGCTGCTCGGGCGGAGAGACGCGCGATGATGCCGCATCAGCGCCGCTCGCCGCTGACTCAGATGATTGCCCGGCTGCTGTTCGCCCCGGCGCTGATTATCGCGTTGGGGACGATGATCAAGGGGTACGCCGACACCGGAGACGGGTTCGCCGCTGGGGTCATCGCCGCGCTGGCGGTGCTGCTGCAACTGATCGCCTTCGGTCACGAGGAGGTCGAGCGCACGCTGCCGCTGGGGGCCGCGCCGCTGACGATGGCCGTCGGTCTGCTGCTGTCGCTGGCAGTGGCGTTCGTCCCGACGCTGTTCGGGCGCCCGATCATGACGCAATTCCCCCCGCCCGGAGCGCCGGTGATGCACTTCGGCACGCTGGAATTATTGACGGCGGTGCTGTTCGACGTGGGCGTGTTCTTGCTGGTGCTCGGCTTTTCAGTAACGACGATGCGGCTGGTGGCGAACATCGAACTGGAGCGGAGGCTGCCATGATCGTGGCTACCGCCATCGCGGTCGCGATTCTCTTCGGAGCCGGCGCCTATCTGCTGCTCAAGCGTGACCTGATCCGGGTCGTGGTTGGCGTGGTGCTGATGTCCAATGCGATCAACTTGTTCATCGTCTCCGCCTCGCTGCGTCGCGGCCGGGCTCCCATCTACCCCTTGCCGCCGGATGCGCGGGTGGCGGATCCGCTCGTGCAGGCGATGACGCTGACCGCCATCGTCATCACCTTCGGTGTTTCGGCGCTGCTGTTGAGCATGGTCTACCGCGTCTACACCTCGCATCTGTCGCTCGATCTGGACGACTTGGCGGCGGCCGAGGAGCGGGCGGCTGCGGCCGATGACCGTGAGGCGATCGCCCAGGCATATGCGCGAGAGGCGGCCGAGCGCGACCGACTGGAGGTCGGCTGATGCTGGCGCTGCCGCTGGCGATCGTGTGGTTCGGCGCGTTGATCGTCGCGTTGCTCGACGGGCGCAAGCGTTGGGTGGCGACGTTGGCGGCGGCGCTGCTGGCGGCGGCGCTGCTGGCGACGCTGTGGCTGAGCGCGGCGGTGGTGCGGGACGGGCCGATCGGAATGGTGGCTGGAGACTGGCCGGTCGGGGTCGGCATCCGGCTGCGGGCCGACTCGCTCGGCGTGCTCTTCATCGTCGTGTCGCTGGCGGTGCTGCTGGCGGCGTTGGTGTACGAGGCGGCCGGCGGCGTTCAGACGCGCACGTTTCCGGCGCTGACGCTGGCGATGGGCGCCGGATTGACCGGGTTGTTTCTGACCAACGACGTATTCAACTTCTATGTCTTTTTCGAGATTGCGATGATCGCCGCCTACGTGCTGACCGGCTATGGCTCGCGTCTGCGCCAACTGCGTTCAGCGGTGATTTTCTCGGTGGTCAACCTGGTCGGTTCGGTCGTCTTCCTCTTCGCCATCGTCTCGCTCTACCACGTCACCGGCAGTCTCGATATGGATGTGATGCGGTTGCGCTTGCCGGTCGTGGAGCCGAATGCCTCATTGCTGGTCGGCACCGCGCTATTTATCGCTTTCGGCATCAAACTGGGCTTGTTTCCCTTTCATCCCTGGTTGCCGCCGGTCTACACCGGGGCGCGGCCGGCGGTGGCGGCGATGTTGAGCGGCGCTCTGGCCAATATCGGCAGCTACGGGCTGCTTCGCTTTGGAGCCGGGATATTGCCGCGGGATCTGGAGCTGGCGGCTCCGGCGCTGATCGTGTTGGGAGCGGCCAGCATCATCTATGGCGGCATGCAGGCGGTGGGGCGCAACGCGCCGGAGGAAGTGCTGGCCTATTCGGCGATCGGGCAGGTGGGCTATGTGATGATCGCCCTCGGCATTGGCGGACCGATCGGTTTCGCCGCCGCCATCCTGTATACGATCCTCAACGGCATCAACAAGACGCTGCTGTTCCTGGCGGTGGGCGCGCGCGGCTGGCTGCTGGGCATCCCCTTCGCCATCGGCGCGTTCAGCGTGGCCGGCGTGCCGCCGGTCGGCGGGTTCTGGAGCAAAGCGATCATCATCCAGACCACGCTGGCGGCGGATTCGGACGGCGCTCGCATCTGGCTGACGGCGTTGATGGTGGTGGGCGGGGCGCTCTCCTTCGTGTACATGTTCCAGGTGTATCAACACGAATTTTGGGAGCCGCGCGACGAACCGCGTCGACCCGGCCCGGTTGGCCGCCGGGCGATCGTGGCGCTGCTGGCGATCGTCGTCGTGGCGATCGGCATCGTTCCTGAACCGCTGTTGAGCGCGAGCGCGCGCGCGGCCGCCGTGCTGACGGGGGGGGCGCCGTGAACCGGTTGATCCTGTGCGTTCTGCTGGTGGCGGCTGTCTACGCCATGGATCTGGCCAGCGCCAACCCGTGGGATCTCGCCTTCGGCACGCTGGCGGCGGTGGTCGTGTTGCTGGGCGGGCGCGCCTTCCTGTTCGGCGGAATGCCGCGCTCCGTACCAGGACTGGCGCGACGGATCGTCGCGTTTGGTCCGTTCATGTGGGCGGCGTGGCTTGAGATCCTGAAAGGCACCTGGGTAGTGCTGCTGACGACGCTGCATATCCGGCCGCTGTGCTGTCCCGGCTTCGTGCGGGTGCCATTCGACGAGCGCAGCGAGGTCGGGGTGACGGTGATGGCGTTCATTTCGTCGCTCTCGCCCGGAGAGTACACGGTCGATTTCGATCCCGAGAAGCGCGAAATCATCGTGCACGTCATCGACGCATCGGACCCGGAGGCGATCCGACGAAACCACCGTCGATTGTACGAACGGTATCAGCGCGCTGTGGCGCCCTAGGCGCGGCGGGAGGCGGCATGCATCAGGCGGTGTTCACCGTGGCGTTCGTTTGGATGACCGGGCTGGTGGCCTTCCTCGTTTGGGGGCTGACGCGCGCGCGAACGGTGATGACGCGCATCCTGATCCTCGACGTGTTGACGCTGATGCTGACCGCGCTGCTGATCTTGTATGCCGACGCTACCCGCCAGTCCTATTACCTCGATGCGGCGATCGCGCTCGCGTTGCTGTCGTTTATCGGCACGATCGCGGCCGCTCGCTTCCAGAGTGAACGGCGGCTGTTCTGATGACGGCGGCAGCGCCCTGGGTGGCCGACGCGCTGGTGGTTCTGGGATTGCTGGTGATGACCGCCGGCGTGTATGGGGTCGTGCGCATGCCGGACATCTACACGAAGCTGCATGCGGCCAGCAAGTCGGTGTTCCTGGGGGTCTGCTCGCTGGCGGTGGCCTCCTTCGCCAGCGGCGACCCGGCCATTTTCGCGCGGACGACCCTGATCGCGATATTGCTGATTCTCACCACGCCAGTCGCCTCCCATGCTATCGGCGCCGCCGCCTTCCGACTGCGGGAGCCGATGATCAGCCCTGACGCGATCGACGAGTCGGAGCATCTCCCGCGGCCGCTGCCGGCCGCCGCGCCGAGCGGGGGGGACGGCCGCGCTGCTGCGGCCGGTGCGCGTATCAGCGCCCGTTCTCGCCCCGCTGTAAAGTGATCTTCGCGATCGCGCCGGGGTGACCCGGCGCGATGACGAAGGAACCGCCCAGATCCGAGGTGACCAGGCGATGGATGATGCGCATCCCCAGTCCGGTCGTCTTGCTCGGGTCAAAATCGAGCGGCGGTTGCGAACCATCGTTGGCCACCTGCACCGTGATGACGCCCTGCTGCTCGGAGGCGGTGATGGTGATGAGACCGCTGTCGCGCCCGGCGAAGCCGTGGCGAAC
>JADLCW010000426.1 GCA_020847015.1 Thermomicrobiales bacterium
AGTCTCGACGACATGCTGCGCTTCGCGCGGTTTCAGCTCGGGAATGGAATGGCCGGCAGCCGGAGCCTGCTGGGCGTCGAGACGTTGCGGCGAACGCGCAGTCCGCTTGGGCCCGGCGGCACGGTTCCGGGAGAGGGCGAAATTATCATCGACAATATTGGTGTGGCCTGGATGATCTGGCAACGTGACGGAGCGCGCATCGTGTCCCACTCCGGTGGAACCAATGGCCAGATGTCCACGTTCGTCTTTGTGCCCGAGCGCGACTTCGCGATGTCGCTGCTGACCAACGCCATGAGCGGGATTCTGCTCGCATTCGAACTCACGGACTGGACGCTGGAGCGAGTTCTCGGGTTGCGGCGATCTCCGCTCGAAGTCATTTCGGCGACCAAGGCGCCGATATCGGAGTATGCGGGCGGTTACGCTCTGCCGGATGGCTCGCTGGCGATCGACGTCGGCGAAGCCAGCGACGGTTTTCAGATCACTTGGGAAACACCAGATCGGCCAGCGGGCACATCGCCGCTGCAAGTCGTCGGCGTCGACCTGGTGACGATGCGCTATATGGGCGCCGATCTCCTCGCCGACTTCGTGCGCGACGGCGACGGCGAGATCGCCTGGATCCGCTTCCTCGGCCGGCTGGTCCCCCGAGCGGCCTAGCTCCCGGTCTCGAATCGCTCCGGCGCGGTATTCTCGCCCAGTCCGATCCGTCGCCACGTCCGGAGCAGCCGTCCGCATGCCCTCGCCCGCCGATCCTGTCGCCTTCACCCTGTTCGGCATCGGCGTGCGCTGGTACGCCATCTTCATCTTGGCCGGCATCGTCGCCGCAGTGGCGCTCATTCGCTGGTTGGCCGAACGCCGGGGGTTGGACGCCGAATTCCCGCTCGACGTCGCGCCCTGGCTGGTCGTCGGCGGCGTGATCGGAGCGCGTCTCACCTACGTGTTGGTCCGATTCGACTATTTCGCGCAGCACCCCGCCGAAGCCTTCAATGTGCGCCTGGGCGGTCTCGCCATTCACGGCGCATTGATCGCCGGCGCGCTCATCTTCATCTGGTTCTGCCGGCGACGCAATCAGCCATTCTGGGTCTGGTCGGATCTGGTCGTCGCGGGGGTCGCGCTTGGGCAGGCCATCGGTCGTTGGGGCAACTGGGCCAACCAGGAGGCATTCGGTCGCCCCACGACACTGCCATGGGGGTTGCGCATCGACTTCGCTCACCGGCCGCCGCAATTCGCCGACTTCGCCACCTTCCACCCCACGTTTCTCTATGAATCACTGTTCAATCTCGTCAATGCAGCAGTGCTAACCTGGATTGCCCTGAATATCCCCCGGCGCGACTGGCTGCGCTCCGGTGATGGTCTCTGGACCTACTGCGCTGCCTACGGGATCGGTCGGCTGCTGATCGAGCAGGTGCGCATCGACAGCCTGTATATCGGCCCCCTGCCTGGCCCTGATTGGGCGAGCGGAGCGCTCGTTCTGCTCGGGTTGACGATGCTGGCGCGCGGTCGCCTGCGCTCAACTCCTGCTCCGCGTACCGGCCGCGGCGCGCCGCCTCCGCAGCCCTCGCCGCGGTCCGATTGACAGCCCTTCGGTCGGTTGCTACTGTCCGGCCCGCACATTCGCGAGACAAACCGTACTGCTCCGATCGCCGCGGCTCAGCGAGGCGCCGCTCGCGATTGCGGCGGCCAAGGTTGGGGGCGATACGAGCATGATGCGTCGCGGGCTCCTGCTGGCAATGACGATCGCGGTCGCCATGATGCTGGCGGCCTGTGGTCGGGCGACCGACGAGCAGATCAACCAGGCGCTTGGCATCACCCCGACGCCGACGTTGACCGCCGGCGGGATCGCCAGCGCCACGGCGGCGGCAACCGCGACGGCGGAAGCGCGGGCGCTGGCCCTGGCCAGCCCCGCCGGCGGGGGAGGCGCCGCGCTTGGCGACGTCACGGTCGGCGCGCGCCAGTTCACCACCTGGTGTTCGGGGTGTCATGGTCCCGGCGGTTCCGGCCCAGACATCCTGAAGCCAGGCGTATTGGGCGCAGCGGCGACTTCGGATAGTTTTCAGACCCTCTTGCGCGATGGTGACGGCCATCCCACCACGTACAAGATCACCGAGATCGACGACAAGCAGATCAACGATCTGGCTGCGTACATCAACTCCAAATCAGGGCAGTAGGCGCGAGGAACAACCCGATTCTCCTTGGCTCGGCTGACCCACGGCAGGCGCCGTAATGTGGTCGGGGAAGTTCATCACGATCCTTTGGATGCACGGCGGATTTCCGAGCGTTTGGTCACCATTTCGCCGCCGCATCCTGCATCCGGTTCCGCTCATGTCGCACCCGCGCCGAGACGCCGCGCCAGGCGACTCTGGAACACCACTACGATCAGCAGGAATACGCCGCGGATCAGATTCTCCCAAAAGACATTCAACTGGAAGACGCCCTGCGCCTGCTCGAAGTTGAGCGCATTGAAAATCAGCCCCAGCAACAGCACCCCGACCAGCGTGCCGCCCACGCTGCCTACCCCGCCGGTCAGCAGCGTGCCGCCGACGACCACGGCGGCGATGGCTGACAATTCCCAACCTACGGCGCTGGTTGGCGAACCGGAGTAAGACAGCGCCGCCAGCAGCGCGCCGGCCAGTCCCGCCAGCGCTCCACTCATGGCATACACGATCAGCAGCGTCCGTTCGATCGGCACCCCAGCCAGACGTGCTGCTTCTTCGTTGCCGCCGATGGCGAGTACGTGACGCCCGAAGCGGGTGAACCGGAGCAGGATTGCTCCCAGCAGATAGAGCACCGCGACGATGACCACCGGCAGCGGGACCGGCCCGACCCGCGTCGTGCCGAGCGAGGGGAACCCGGCCGAGAAATCGACCATGACCGGCGCGTTGTTGGAGAGCACCAGCGCCATGCCGCGCCCGGCCAGCAGCGTCGCCAGCGTAATCACGAACGACTGCAGCTTGAACTGGCCGATCAGCACGCCATTGACGATGCCGGTCGCCAGTCCGATGCCGATCGCCCCCGCGGCCGCCGGCACGAGTCCATAACCGCTCAACTGCGCCGCCGTCACCGCCGACATCGCCGTCACGGACCCAACCGACAGATCGATCCCTCCCGACATGATCACGAACGCCATGCCGAGCGCGATCAATGCGTAGTACGAGTTGCTATTCAGGAAGGCATCGAAAATGTTGTACGGACTGACGAAGTTCGCCCCGTAGCGCAGCCAGCCGCCGAGCGCCAGCACGATCAGCGCGATCAGCGCTCCTTGCCGCTGAATCAGGGCAATCGCGCGAGCGCTGGCTCGCACCGCTTCCTGATCCTCGCCGTACCCGAGCGACAGGCTCGACATCTCGCGCAACCCTCCGTTGCCCGGTCTACGATGACCGCTGACGCTGCAGCATCACCGCGACTACGATGACGATGGCGATGACGATGCGGGCCAACCCATCGGAGACGTTGTGGGAAATGAGCGTAAAGCGCAGCAACTGGATGATCAGCGCCCCCAGCAGCGTGCCGACCATCGTGGCCTGACCGCCGATCAGCGGCGTGCCGCCTACGGCGACCGCGGCGATGGCGTCCAATTCCATCAATTCCCCGACCGCGTGCGGGTCCGCTGAGCGATTGATCGCCACCACGATCAATCCGGCAAGACCCGACAACAACCCGCTGATCGTGTAGACGGCCAGCTTGATGCGCCGCACCGGCACACCGGCCAGGCGCGCTGCCGATTCGTTGCCGCCGGTCGCCAGCACATACCGCCCAAAGACGGTCGAAGCCAGCACCCAGGCAGCGACCGCGACCACGACGGCCATCAAGATGATCTGGAAGCGGATCCCGAATATGCTGCCCAGCCCGATAAACTCGAACTGCGCCACCAACGGCGAACCGAGGTTGCGGAATTCGATCAACTGTCCATTGACCAGCACCTGAGCGATGCCGCGCCCGGCCAGGAACAGCACCAGCGTGGCGATGATCGGCTGCAAACCAACCCAGGTCACCAGCGTGCCGTTGAACAGACCGCACAGCCCGGTGATCAATACCGGAGCGACAAACGCGAGCACCAGCCCGATCCAGGGCGCGCCGAACTGATTGGCTTCGCGCAGGAACATCGGGGCGATTACCCCAGCGATGGCCATCAGAGCTCCGACCGAGAGGTCGATGCCGCCGGTGGCGATGACGAAGGTCATCCCCACCGCCACGATGACGATGGTCGCCACTTGGGTCAGGTTGGCGTTGAACGTGCCGACCGAAAGGAAGTTGGTCGTGAAAAACGCGTTGTAGAGCAGCAGCAGCAGGAGCGCCAGAGCTGCTCGCGCCGTCTGGTTGCGCCGAAGCAATTCGCGGAGATCGAGTGCGCTGGGTGCGCGCAGCGCGATCTGCTTCCCAGAGTCGGCCGGGGTCGACGAGGGCACGGTCACAATCTAGTCTTCTCCCGCCGCGGCGGGTTCGTCAGCGCCTTGAGCCATCGCCCGCATCACTGCGTCCTGGGAAATTTCGGCGTGGCCGAATTCGGCGACGGTGCGGCCGTCCCGCATCACCACCACGCGGTCGGAACCTTCGGTGATCTCCTCGATCTCGGACGAGATCATCAGCACCCCCAGCCCATCGTCGGCCAGCTCGTCGATCAGCGACTGGATCTCCGCCTTGGCGCCCACATCGATGCCGCGCGTCGGTTCATCCAGCAGCAGCAGCTTGGGATTGAGACACAACCAGCGCGCCAGCAGCACCTTTTGCTGATTGCCTCCGGACAGTTCACGGATCTTCTGCTCCGGTCCGGCCGTCTTGATGCCCAGCCGCTCGATAAACCGATCCACGATGCGGCGTTGCTCGGCGCGATCCACGACACCGCGGCGGGACATCATCGGCAATGCTGCCAACGTCAGATTCTCCCGCACCGACAGGTAGGGGATGATCCCGTCCGCCTTGCGATCCTCGGCGCACAATCCGAATCCGGCACGAATCGCATCCCGCGGCGAGGTGAAATTCGCATCCCGACCGTCAACCGCAATCTCACCGCTGTCGATCGGTTCCGCCCCGAAGATCGCACGCGCCAATTCGCTGCGGCCGGACCCGAGCAGCCCCGCCAGCCCGACGATCTCGCCGTGCCGCACCGCCACGCTGGCGCCATGCAGCCGCCTCCCCTGCGCGACATCTTCGGCCGCCACGATCGGCGGCCCCTCGGCTTGCGCGGTGCGCGTGCGGAACCCTGTCGCGCCGGCCCGTCGCACCTCCCCCGCCTCTTTGCCCAGCATCCGGGCGACCAGTTCCAGCCGCGATACGTCGGCCATTGGACAGTCGTCGACCGTCTTGCCGTC
>JADLCW010000427.1 GCA_020847015.1 Thermomicrobiales bacterium
CACGTTTTGCAGCGGCAAAAGGTGGTCAGCTCCGATAGCACGACCACGGACGTGATCGCGGTCGCCCAAGGCCCCGGTGGCGACGCCGGTATCCAGGTCAGTTTTCTGCGCAATGGCAAGCTGATCGGATCCGAATTCTTCCCGATGAGCGCGCGTATCGAAGACGAGCCCTCGGAGTTGATCGGCGGGTTCGTGGCCCAGTTCTACGCCGAAGCGGCGCTGATCCCATCGCGGTTGCTCCTGCAACACCCGCTGCCCGCCGCCGATAGTGAGGTCATTTCCGAATGGCTGAAAGAGCGGCGGGGCGGTAAGGTGGAAATCACCGTACCGCAGCGCGGGCAAAAACGAGCATTGGTCGAAATGGTCGCCAAATCGGCCAACGACAATCTGGAGCAGAACCGGGTCAAGTTCCTCTCGGACGAGATGCGTATGACCGCGGCGCTAAACGAGCTGTCGGATGCACTCGATCTACCGCGGCTCCCGCGCCGGATCGAATGCTTCGATATCTCCAATCTGCAAGGAACCAATACGGTCGCGAGCATGGTCGTGTTCGAAGACGGACGTCCCGCCAAACGGGAATACCGCCGCTTCAATGTCAAGTCGGTCGATGGCCCAAACGACTTCGCCAGCATGCACGAGGTCATCAAGCGGCGATTCAAGCGCGCGGCGGAACGGGACGAGGAAGCCGAAGGCAAATGGACTACGCTGCCCGACTTCGTCATCATCGACGGCGGCAAGGGACAATTGAACGCGGCGCTGGCAGCCATGGAAGAAACCGGACTCAATGTCCCCATGGCTGGGCTCGCCAAGGAAAACGAAGAACTCTACTTGCCAGGTCAGTCGATACCGGTCATCCTGCCGCGGGATTCGCAGGCGCTCTATCTGGTACAGCGCGTGCGGGACGAGGCGCATCGGTTTGCCGTTTCGTTCCATCGGCAGAAGCGCTCGAAACAGGCGTTCACATCCAGTCTGGACACGATCCCGGGTATCGGACCGAAAAAGAAAAAAGCGCTCATCAAGCAGTTCGGTTCGGTCGCGGCAATTCGGGAAGCATCCGAAGAGGAGCTGATTATGGTGGATGGCATCAACGCCGCGCTGGCGGCGCAGATCAAGGCTAGTCTCTGATGCGCGCCGAAACGCCGGCGCCGGGCGACCGCTCGATCGAGATGACCACGGAGCATGTGCATTCAGGTTCGGTGGGTGACCGCCCACCGGTCGTACTGGACCAGGCATCGCCCAGAGCGATCGAATGGACGGCGGAATCGATCGCCAGTGGCGGGGTGGTCGCCATTCCGACCGATACCGTCTATGGCATCGCTGCCTCGCTGGCGCGCCCGGAAGCGCTCGATCGGATCTTTGCCATCAAAGGACGCCCAGACCGTATGCCGCTGCCGGTGCTGGTATCGTCGATCGACGCCCTCTCCCATCTGGTGCGTGTCGACGATGCGGTGCTCCCGCTCTTCGGAGCGTTCTGGCCCGGACCACTTACGGTCGTATTGCCGGCCACCGCCAGGATCCCGGAACGGGCGCTCGGTCCGGGTGGCACGGTCGGCGTACGCTTGCCGAATCATCCAATCGCCATCGAAGTGATCGAAAAAGCTGGTGGGGCGGTCGCCTGCACCAGCGCCAACCGCACCGGAGTCGAACCAGGCCATACCGCCGCCGAGGTTGCCACGTCCATTGGCGCCGAGCTCGATCTGATTCTGGACAGCGGACGCACCCCCGGTGGAGTCGCCTCGACGGTGGTTGCGGTCGACGGGAGCACGCTGCGTTTCATTCGGGAAGGCGCTATCCCGATCGCGGAGGTTATCCGCATTTGGGACGAGGCTCGTCTCGTTCCGTGACGCTGGGTACACTTCCGGGTACGATGAGAGCGGACGGGGAGGTTCGAGCAGCGATGTCTGCAGGGCGTGAAATCACACCGGCGCCAGCGGAAAATGCGCCGGCGGACGACGCCAATACACCAACGACTGGGTTGTCGAGCCGCGCTGGGGCGCCGGTCGGGGCAACAATCGATCGTGCCCGCCAACCGGTCTACGGTCAGGGCATCGTCGTCAGTCTGATCGCGGCTGCATTCCTGCTGATCCTGGCGATCCTGGCCGTCCGGGAACGGCAAACGGTCACCGGAACCCCCGCCACCGAAACCACCGGTCCCCTCTTCTGGGGATTGGCGGTGCTCTTCACCGTCCTCATTGCCATCGGCGCGCAATTTTCCGAAATCTCGGCCGCTCGTTCGGCCGCGGCGCTCGGTCACCCGCGCCGCAAACGCGACTATCCAACCGCCTGGATCATCCCCGCCGCTGGAATGTTCGCGGCCATCCTGCTGGTGGCCACGTTGCACAGCACAGCCATGTTCGTTGCCGGACCGGTGATCGCGTTCTTTGCCGTCGGTGGTTCGCTGCTGGCGCGCGATTTGCTCGACGACGCCACCGATTCGACCCTGCGCACCGCGGCGACGGTGCACACCATCGTGATCCATGTCGTCGCCTTTCTGGGTCTGAGCGCCATCTATCTCAACAAGATGTCGCTCTGGGCGGCGGTACCGCTGGTGGCGATCTTTTCCTTCGTCCTGATCCTGGAAAATCTGGAACGTGGGAGCGCGTCCATGCAGCAACGCGCCTTCTACGCGTTCCTCGGAACGATCGTGATGGCGGTCGTCATGGTCTTTCTGAATTGGTGGCTGGCCTACGGCTGGGTCGGCGGCGGTGTCCTGCTGGTCGCATTCTATGCCGTAGCCGGGGGTTTGCTGGTC
>JADLCW010000428.1 GCA_020847015.1 Thermomicrobiales bacterium
CATTATTGGCCACCGTCTCGTCCTCGTCTTCGCGGCGGACGAGGCGGGTGTGGCGCCGCCCGCCCCGGCGTCGCTCGTCCCGGCGTCGCTCGTCCGCCGCGAGCGAGATCACTCCTGCCCCATCGTCATCATCTGGCCCGAGGGCGTACTGACGCCGCAGCGGCAAAGAGGCGCGGTCTTGCCTCACGACGCATCTCTATACGTTCGTGTCTACATTGCCTCAGGGGCTTGACGGCTTGTCGGCAAGGCGGAAAATGCGGGCAGCCGTCCCCAGCGTTGGGAGCGGACCGCACTTTGCCACGAAGGGAGTCCCGCCATGCCAAAGGGATCCATGCTGACCACCGCCGCGCTCGGATTAGCGTTGCTGCTGGGAGCCGGGTCGTCGGCGCCAGTCGCACTGGCGCAGGAAGCGGCGACTCCGGCGGCGGCTGTCGCGGCGCCCCAGGCATTGCTGCCGCCTGTCGCCGCAAATCCGGACGGCCAGACGGCGTCCATCAACGGGGCCGACATCTATTACGAAGTGTACGGCGAGGGTGACCCGCTGATTCTCATCCACGGCGGTCTTGGCAATGGCGACTACTGGGTCAACCAGATTCCGGTGTTTGCCGAGCACTATCAAGTGATCGTCATGGACAGCCGTGGCCACGGCCGATCGACATTCGACGAGCAGCCCATCTCCTACCAGCTGATGGCGTCCGACGTGCTCGGGCTGATGGATCATCTGGGCATCGACAAAGCCAGCATCGTCGGTTGGAGCGACGGCGGCATCATCGGGCTGGAGCTGGCGCTGACCCACCCCGAGCGATTGAATAGAGTCGTCGCCTACGGGGCCAACTACGATCCCACCGGGGTGCGTCTCGACATCGGCAACAACGCCTACTTCAATGCCTATATCGAGCGGGCCGCCGCCGATTACCAGAAGATCTCCCCCGACCCCGCGCGGTGGGACGAGTTTCTCAACAATATCGCCAACATGTGGGCCACCCAGCCCAACTACACCGACGACCAGTTGACGACGATCACCACGCCCTTCCTGATCCTGGACGGGGCCAACGAAGAAGCGATCGATCTCAACCAGACCAAGCTGATGGCGCTGCTGATCCCCAACGCCGAGCTCATGCTGATGCCCGGCACCGGTCATTTCGCGATGATGGAGCAACCACAGGAGTTCAACCAGATCGTGCTGGATTACCTCGCCTCGTAGACCGGGACACGCATGACGGAGGGCACGAGGCGCGACGAATCGAGATCTATTCCTCGTCGCCGCGCTTCGCGCCAGCCGCTCGTCGGGGCCATCGAGCACACCCCGATCCGGTGTCGAGGCGCACGAAACGCCGCGCTCATCCGCAAGCCCCCAGATGGGGCGCCAAGGTGGTGCGCGGGCACTCTCAACGATGCCAATAGCGATTCACCAGGCGGCTTTGCCTTTGGCGCGGGCCGGCCTCTCGTCAGCACGAACGCGTGCTTCAGCACGACGCCGACGATCGGCTGCGCCCGCCGTCCGATCATCGCCAGCAGCCGCGGCGCCTGATCCTCGCTCATGCCGCCATCGCCTGCGAGGAATCCGCTAACCGCGATCCGACCCAGGTCGCGCAAGGCGATTCGATGGGCGATCCACCTGGGCGCCGACCCGGCGCGCTAATGCTCGTCGGCAGATCTCTATCGCCCGCAACAGGAGCGCCGGGTGCTCCGACTGCGTCGGTCGCGCCGCGCGCCCGTGCATCGGCATCGATTGCTCCGCTCCGTCGCCAGCGGCGCAGCCATAGTGAGCATGCGTCGCGTGTCCGGTCGCGTCGTCCTCCATCCATCCCGTTTCCTGGAGGATGCGCCGAATCACTGATCGAATCGCGGCAAATCCGCCGCGCTCCCGATTGACACCGACCAGGACCCGCGCTAGCATCATTCTGTCATCGATGACACGTCGGGCGACGGGAGAGGGTGCGCGGTGAATCGACGGGCGACCCTAAAGGATGTGGCAGCCGCCGCGGGTGTCTCCACCGCCACCGTAGCGCGCGTTCTTCACGGCAACGGCTACGTCGCCGAAGCAACCCGCCGCCGCGTCGAAACAGCCGTGGACCGGACCGGCTACCACATCAATGCCGTGGCCCAGGGCCTGCGCCGCCAGCGGACTTCGACCCTCGGGTTGCTCGTACCCGGCATCATCCCCAATCCATTCTTCGCCAGCGTCGCCCACGGTGTCGAGCAGGAAGCCGTTCGCCACGGTTGCGGCGTCCTCACGGTCAACACGTTTGGCGATCCCGAGCGCGAGCGGATCGGCGTCGAAACACTGTTGCGCCGCCGGGTCGACGCGCTGCTCTTCACCGCCCCGCGCCACGAGGACAACGTGCGGCTCGCCCGTGCCGCCGATATTCCCGTCGTTCAGATCGAGCGGAAGACCGCCATCGACACCCTCGCCGTCACGGTCGACAACTGGATCGGGGCCTTTACGGCAACCCGTCATCTCCTCGACCTCGGCCATCGCCGCATCGCCTACATTGGGGTCGATCCGGACCGCGTGCGTCATCGCCCAGGCGCCGCCACCCACCCCAATGTCGAGCAGGATCGTCTCTCCGGTTTTCAGGATGCGATGACTCGCGCCGGCGTTCCCATCGACAACGATCTGGTTGCGCTTGGCTCTTGTTATTACGATCAGGCGACGGGGATGTCCAACAGCATCGGCCACGACTGGATGCGCACCTTCCTCGGGCTCCCCGACCCGCCCACGGCCGTCTTCGCCACCTCCGACATTTTCGCCGCCGGAGTTCTCCAGGCGGCGTACGAGCGAGGGTTGCGCGTGCCGGATGATGTCTCGATCGTTGGTTTCGACGATACCTATGCCAAGTTCTTCGCGCCGCCGTTGACGACGGTCGGTCAGCCGATGGTGGAGATCGGAGAGGCGGCGGCGCGTCTCGCTTTACGCGATCTCGGCTCTTTGGTCGGCAGCGCGGAGCGCTCGCTCGGATTTGTCACCCGACTGATCGTGCGCGCCTCCACCGGACCGCCGTCCCACGCGCGTTATCTCGCGAGTGCAAACAATCGGAATCTGAATACTGTCATCGATGACAGCATTACCAGCCGGAGTGATGCCGTATGAATCTCGCCGTCCAGACCGTGCTCCTCCCGGGCGACGATCTCGCCGCCCAGTTCGATGCCGCTCGCCGCTTCGGTTTCGATGCGGTCGAAATCGTCGCCGGGCCTGCCTTCGATGTCGTTGCCCAGGCTGCCGCGGTTCGCCGCGCCAGCGAGGCGGCCAACCTCCCAGTGGCCGCCATCTGCACCCACCCCACGCACGATCCGCTCGTGCCGGACCCG
>JADLCW010000429.1 GCA_020847015.1 Thermomicrobiales bacterium
CGGCGATCTCATCCGGCATAGGGTCGCGGTTGCCCGGCGGCCGGCACTTCACCACATTGGTGATGAACACCTCCTCGCGGCTGACGCCGGCGAGCGCCAGCAGTTCGTTGAGGAATTTGCCGGAGGCGCCGACGAAGGGGCGGCCCTGCCGGTCCTCGTGCCAGCCCGGCGCCTCCCCGATCAGCATGATGCGGGCATCGGCGGGGCCTTCCCCCGGTACGGCGTTGGTGCGCGTCCGGTGCAACTCGCACTTGGTGCAGACGCGCACCTCGCCCGCCACCAACTCCAGAATCTCCTCCGCGCTCGGACCCGCTTCGCTCACCCTGCGCTCCATCTTGCCGCGGCCATCCTGTCGACGAGTATAGCGAAGGCGCACCCCGCACCCGCCACGATCAGCCAGCTTCGGCAGCATCGGTCCGCTCGTTCACACCATCGTCAGGTTCGTCGTTCGCCGCCTCGGGGTTGTTCCCGGTCCCCATGTCAGCGGCGAGTTCATCCGCCGGGATGGCCATTACCGCATGAGCGACGACGGACCAATCGGGATCGTCGGCCAAGTCCAGGCAGGACGGACCGCCGTGCAGGCGCGCCAGCCAGCGATGGAGGATGTGCGCCTCGTCGACCGACTGGTGATCGAGCCGGAGCGGTCCGGAAGCGCACAAGCGTCGCCAGCTCCGCTCCAGCCGCACGGCCAATTCGGCCGGGTCGGTCGCCGCCTCGGCCTGAAATTGCGCCCACAACCGACCGCCGGCGATCAGCATGATCTCGCGCCCGCCCTCTTCAACCGCAGGCAGCGCCAGCAGGCAGGTCGCCGTCTCGATCGTTTCGCGTAATTGCCGCTGCGCTCCAACGATCGTCGTCACATGCTGCAGCTCCCGGCGCAGGCGACCGGCGCGCTCGAAATCGAGGCGTGCGGCAGCGTCCTCCAGATCGGCCCAGATCAGCTCGTAGAGCGCCTCATCGCGCCCGTCCAGAAAATCCACCACGTGCCGCACCAGCCCCTGGTACTCGTCGCGGTCCGCCTTGCCGACGCAGGGGCCGAGGCAGCGACCGAGATCCATCTCGATGCACGGGGAGCCGTAGGAGCGGGCATCGCGAAACGAGCGCGAGCAGGTGCGCAAGGGCAGGATCCGGTTCAGCAGATCGACCGTTTTGCGCGCCGAGACCGCACTGCGGAACGGACCGAAATAGACCGCGCCGTCGTCGCGCCGCGCCTTGCTGAGGGTAATACGCGGCCAGGCATTGGCGACATCCACCCGGATGAAGGGGTATTGCTCGTGGGAGCGCTGCGCAGTGTTATACCGCGGCTGATAGCGCCGAATGAGCTGCGATTCAAGCAGCAGCGCTTCTAACTCACTGCCGGTGCGCACGATGTCGATGGCGGCCAGCGATTCGATCAGCCCATCCATCTTGCGCGTGAAACCGACCTGCTGCGAAAAATAGGAGCCTACTCGGTCGCGCAGATTCTTGGACTTGCCCACGTAGACGATCTGCCCGAATTCGTTCTTCATCAGATACACGCCAGGGGCGTGGGGAATATCGGCCAGCAGCGAGCGATCCCGCAGCGCCCGGGCGTGGCGCTCGTGCGGGCGCCGCGGCAGCGAGGCGCCGAGACCGCGCACCTCATCGAGCGAGGCGTAACCCGCCTGCCGCGCGTGCTCGGCCAACTGAAGCGCCACACCGGCCGCGATGGCGGCGTCCATGCCGGCCCGGTGTCGCTTGGACGACCGCGCCACGACGCCCAATTTCTCGGCCACCGTCTGCAAGCCAGGTTTCCGCGTCCCCGGCATCAGCCGCACCGCCAGACCCATCGTGTCCAGCCGCTCATTGATCAGGATCGGCCGCCCCAATCGCTGCAACTCGGCATTGAGAAACGCAATATCGAATCCGACATTGTGGCC
This sequence comes from Thermomicrobiales bacterium, assembly GCA_020847015.1. Classification (GTDB taxonomy): domain Bacteria; phylum Chloroflexota; class Chloroflexia; order Thermomicrobiales; family UBA6265; genus CADCWF01. The sequence continues at coordinate 1,899 of JADLCW010000429.1, forward strand.
GACCAGCAGCGCGCCGCCGATTGCCGCAAGGACCTGCTCGGCGACGTCCGAGAACGGCGGGGCCTCGGCCAGTGTCGCGTCGTCCAGTCCGGTCAGTTCGGCTACGTATTTCGGCAATCGCCTGCCGGGGTTGACCAGCGATTCGAAGCGCTCGATCTCCTCTCCGTCGGCATACCGAATCGCCGCGATCTCGACGATGCGCTGGCTGGATGGTTTCAGCCCGGTCGTCTCCACGTCGATCGCGACGAAATCGCGCAGCAGGTTCACCGCGCCAACCGCGTGGTTGGCGGCCACCATCCAGCAGCCATCGGCGCGCCGCCCGAGTCGTTCGGCCGGGGCGAGCAGTGAGCGCAGCAACGGTCGCCACAAATCCGGCGTGCCGGTGCTGCCGAACACATGGGCGATGAGCGCCTCCTCCGGGGCCGAACCGCCTCGCTCGATCAGATACGCTTCGGCGCGGCTGGCGAGATGAGCGTACGGCGCAGCTTCGTCAGATCCCGCCGGCGGTGCGGCTTCCTTGTGTGGATCAGCGGTCAACATGCGCCTCGGCACGCCCCATGCGGCTTGCACACTCGGGTCTAGGGGCGGGATCGGGAGCCGCCTGTGCTACACTTCGGAGTGTACGTTCACCTGTCCGACGCATATGCCGCAACCTGATTTCGTAGTTGAGAGACGCCGTATGTCGAACCCGAGCCATCTCCTCGATGAGGCGACGCGGCGGTTGGATGCGCTGCGCTCCACCATCGAGCGATGGAACTATGAATACTACGCGCTCGATCGCCCTTCGGCTTCCGATGCCGAGTATGACGCGCTGATGAACGAACTGCGCGCGATCGAGACTGCGCATCCCGAACTCATCACCCCCGAATCACCGACCCAGCGCGTCGGCACGACCCCGCAGGCGGGATTCGCCGAAGTGGCGCACCCGCTGCCGATGCTCTCGCTTTCCAATGTCTACAATGAGGAAGAGCTCCGTGGGTGGGCGGCGCGGCTCTCCCGCGTCGTGCCGGACACCCCATTTCGCTTCGTCACCGAGGCGAAAATCGACGGGTTGGCTGTCGCGCTCACCTATGTCGACGGGGCGTTCCACCGCGGGTCCACGCGCGGCGACGGGTTCGTTGGTGAGGATATCTCGGCCAACTTGCGAACGGTGCGCAACTTGCCGTTGCGGCTCAATCCCGATGCCGGTCCCGCGCCGGCGGCGATCGAAGTGCGCGGCGAGGTGTACATGCGGATCGCCGACTTCGATCGTCTCAACGATCGGATTGTCGACGAGGGCGGCCGGCCGTTCATGAATCCGCGCAACGCCGCCGCTGGCTCGCTGCGCCAACTCGACCCGCGCGTCACCGCGAGTCGTCCCCTCCGGTTGTTCGTCTACAGCATCGGATACGTCGAGGGCGGCATCATGCCGTCCACGCACCTCGAAGCGCTCGCATGGCTGCGCTCCTTCGGCTTCGACGCCACTCCGGACGCCATGCCCAACGAGACGATCGACGAGGTGTGGGAGCGCTGCCAATGGTGGCTGGGGCGGCGCGACGAACTCGCCTTCCAGATCGATGGCGTGGTGGTCAAGGTCGACGATCTGCTGCAGCAGGAAGAACTCGGCTACGTCGCGCGCGAACCGCGCTGGGCCACCGCCTACAAGTTCCCGGCGATCCAGCAAACCACGCAACTGCTCGATATCCTCATCAATGTCGGCCGCACTGGCGCCCTGAATCCAACAGCGGTGCTGGAACCGGTCAATATCGGCGGCGTCGTAGTTAGCCGCGCCACGCTGCATAACGAGGACGAGATCGAACGCAAGGATCTACGCATCGGCGACTGGGTGATCGTTCAGCGCGCCGGCGACGTCATCCCCCAAATCGTGCAGTCGATTCCGGAGCGACGCACGGGCGAGGAACGCATCTTCGTCATGCCGGACTGGTGTCCGGTTTGTGGCGCGCCGACCCACCGCGAACCGGGCGAGGCGATGCGCTACTGCACGAACTCGGCGTGTCCGGCGCAGTTGAAGCAGCACGTCCAGCATTTCGTCAGCCGCGGCGCCATGGATATCGCCGGGTTGGGTGAAAAACTGGTCGACCGCTTCATCGATCTCGGCATGATCCACGATGTGGGCGATCTCTATGCGCTGGACTGGGAGGCCGTCGCCGCGCTCGATCGCCTGGGCGAAAAGAGCGCCGCCAATCTCCGCGCGGCCATCGAAGCGAGCAAGGCTCAACCGCTGGCCCGATTGATCAACGCCCTCGGCATCCGCCATATTGGCGAGCGCTCGGCGGTGCTGCTGGCCGAACGCTTCGGTTCGCTGGAAGCGCTGGCGCTGGCCGACCGGGACACGATCGCCAACGTGCCGGGCATCGGTCCGGTGTTGGCCGCCAGCGTGTTCGACTTTTTCCACGAACCGCGCAATCTCGCGGTCATCGGTAAGCTGCGCACGGCCGGGGTGCGCACCGAGAGCGACGAGGGACCGGCCGGCAACGGCGGCGCGCTGGCCGGCGCCACGATCGTGCTCACCGGGCGTTTCGCCGGATTGAGCCGCACCGACGCCGAAGAACAGTTGCGCCGGTTGGGAGCCAATGTGACCAGTTCCGTGTCGAAGAAAACATCAGCGGTGTTTGCCGGGGAAGATGCCGGCAGCAAAGCCGACCGCGCTCGCGCACTCAGCGTGCCGCTGCTGGATGAAGCGATGTTGCGCGCGGTGTTGGCCGGTGAGGCGCTACCGGATCCGCCGGCGAAACCGGCTCGCGCGCGGAACGCAGCGCGGGCGAGCGCGGGAGCGGACGCATGAGCGGATACACGCCTCCCAGCCGGGAAGACGACCCCATCCACACCATCCGCACCATCGCACGGGTGGCCCAGATGCTGATCGAATTGCGCGACGAGTATGTGAAGCGGCCTCGCGCCGACTTGCTGGTGCAGATTGGGCAGCGTTTGACCGACCTGGAGGCGCTGCACGACGAACTGCGTCACCGGATGGCCAATTCCGCTCTGCGCGAGAAGCAATAGAGCCGCCCGGCGCTCGCCGCCAACACGACCCGACGCCCCGCCGCACAACGGGTGCGATCGGCGGGGCGCCGATCACCCTGCGTGGCCGCTGGTGGTGCCCGGCTTGATCAGCGGCCTGCCGGCGGCGCAGAGCGGGCACGCCTCCGGTTCCCAAGTGGCGATGTCCAAATGCGCCGCGGAGACCAGTTCCACGCCGAAATCGACCGCGCCGCCGCTGCGGTCCACCAGCACCGCCACCCCAATGACCTCGACCGGGTGGGCCGCCAGTGCCGCCAGCGTCTCGCGCACCGATCCGCCGGTCGTCAAGATGTCGTCCACCACCAACACCCGCGCTCCTGGCGTGAACGTCGTGCCGCGCCGGAATTCGCGGCCGACTCCCCCGTCGGCCATCCGCTCGGCGTAAGCGGCCTCGGCTCCAAGCTGGCGGGCCACCTCGAAGGCGAGGATGACGCCGCCGGTCGTCGGACCGACGACCACATCCGGCGCGACGGCGGCGTATCGTTCGGCGATGCCGCGGCATGCGCCTTCAGTCGCGCGCGGCCGACGCAGCAGATCGAATTTTTCGACGTAGCGGTCGCTATGGCGCCCGGAGGCGAGCAGGAAGTGACCGTCCTTGAGCGCACCGATCGCGCGCAACTGTTCCAACAGCGGTGATTCGCTCACAATCCTCGCATTCTCCCTACGGCACGAAGAAGAAGGCTAGCCCCAGCATCACGTAGAGCGCCACGAGTTGCGCGCCCTCCAGCCAGTTCGATTCGCCGTCGACCGAGATCAGCGCAGCGATGAGACCGGCCCCGACCAAGGCGGCCAGCTCGTAGGCGTTGAACACGAGCGTCATCGGGCGGCCAATCGCGATCCCGACCAACACCAGCACCGGCGCCACAAACAAGGCAACCTGCAATCCCGACCCAACGGCGATGCCGAGGCTGAGATCCATCTTGTTGCGCAGCGCCATCTGCACGGCGACCAGATGCTCGGCGACATTGCCAACCAGCGGCACCAGCATCACGCCGATGAACAGGTCGGACAATCCCCATGCTTCGGCGGTCGGCTCCAGGGCGCCCACCAGCACCTCGCTCATCACCACGATGCCTAGTGTCGCCGCCACGAGGAGTCCGATCGCCAGCGGCAGCTTCATCGCGGCCTCGTGGTGCTCCTCGGATTCCCCCGCCTGCGGAGCCGGCGATCGCAGGATGAAGATGAGATAACAGGCATAGAGCGCGATCAGCACGACGGCCATGCCGTCGCTAAGAATCTGGAGGTTTTCCGGGGCGGGCCGACTGCCGGACGCGCCAAAACTGAAGACCGCCGGCACGCTTAGCGCCACCACCGCCAGCACCAGCATCGTGGCGTTCGTACCGGCGGTTCTGGCGTCAAACACCTGGATGCCGTTGCGCAGGCCACCCAGGAGCAGCGCGAGCCCGAGCACGATCAGAATGTTGCCGACGATGGAGCCGACGATGCTCGCCTTGACGACCTCGATCAAACCTTGCCGCAGCGCCACCACACTGATGATCAGTTCGGCGGCGTTGCCCAAGGTGGCGTTAAGCAGCGCGCCGATGCGCGGCCCGGTATAGACGGCGACGTTCTCGGTCGCGCTGCCCAGCAACCCCGCCAGAGGAATCATCGCCAACGCCGACGTGACGAAGATCAGCGTGGGGTTGTGGCTCCCCGTCCATTCCAGATAGAGCGCCACCGGAAGGAAGATCAGCAGCGCGTACAGCACTTTCATCCGCCCGTGCCCTCCGCCAGCGTCGGCATCGGGGCGCGACCACCGTGCGAGCGTTGCGCCGCCCCCACGATCTCGCCAAGATTGCGGGCGCCTTCCCGCGCCATCCAGTCGGCCAATTCGTCGATCAGCCGCAACGGCAGACTCGGATCGACAAAGATGGCCGTGCCGATCTGAATCGCGCTTGCTCCCGCGAAGAAGAACTCCAGCGCGTCCGCCAGCGAGGCGATGCCACCTATGCCGATCACCGGCACGCGGACGGAACCCGCTACTTGATAGACCATGCGGAGGGCAACCGGCTTGATCGCCGGGCCGGACAACCCGCCGGTGAGATTGCCGAGCACCGGTCGTCGCTGCCGGATGTCGATCGCCATGCCGACCAGCGTGTTGATCAGTGAAATAGCGTCCGCGCCAGCGTCCTCGACGGCGCGCGCCACGCTGACGATATCGACCGCCCCCGGCGACAACTTGACGATCACCGGCAGCGTCGTCGCGGCCCGCACCGCTCGCGTCACCTCGGCGCTCATATCCGCATCCCAACCGAAGCAGAAACCACCCCGGGCAATATTGGGGCACGAGACATTGACTTCGATCCCGGCCACCCCCGGCTGCTCGTCGAGGATGGCCGCCATGTCGGCGAACTCCTCAACCGACTCGGCCGAAATATTGACGATGGCCGGCACGCGCCAATGCTCCCAGAGGCGAGGGTATTTGCGGGCGAATCCTCGGATGCCGGGGTTTTGCAATCCGATGGCGTTGAGCATCCCCGCTGGCGTTTCCGCCAGGCGAGGCATGGGATTACCCGCGCGGGGTCTCGGGGTAATCCCCTTGCTGACGAAGGCGCCCAGACGCTGCACATCAATGACTCCGGCATACTCCTGCCCGTAGCCGAAGCAACCGGAAGCGGCGATCACCGGGTTCTTCAGATGCAGCTCGCGCGGGTTGTTGGGGGCGAGATCCACGCTCAGATCGGGCGCGCCGCGCTCCTCGTCCATCGTGCTCCCCCTGCCCGCCATCGTCTCTACCAGACAATGTCGCCCATATCGAAAACTGGCCCCTGCACGCAGGTGGTTTGCAGACCGCGCCGGGTTTCCACCATGCAGCCGAGACACGCTCCCAGCCCGCACGCCATGGCCCGCTCCATCGACACCTGCACCGGCGGCCGCCCTCCGACCCGTAGCGGCATCAGCACGTTGCGCAGCGAGCGATACATCGGCTCCGGACCGCAGGCGAACACCTGGTCCGCCCAGCGCACGTACTCGGGGATTAGATCGGTGATGAACCCGTGGCGACCCTTGCTGCCATCATCGGTGGCGACCACGTACTCGACATCGCCTGGCAGCCACTGCGGCGCCAGCAGCGCGTCGGCGGTCGTCGCGCCGAGCAGGAATACGACGTTGCATCCTCGCGCGACCGCTTCGTTGGCCAGCATCACCAGCGGCGCGACGCCCACCCCGCCTGCCACCATCAGCAGATTTTGCGCCCGTGACGCGATCCGGTACGTGTTGCCGAGCGGACCGAGGATATTCAGCGGGTCGCCAAACGCGCGACGCGCCAGCCAGGCGCTGCCGCGACCGTAGGGCCGCACCAGGAACTGCAGGAGCCCGGATTCCGGGTCGGCGGCGAAGGCCGAATACGGACGGCGCAGTAGCGGATCGAAAGTCTCCTCGTAGCGACAGAGAATCTCGAAAAAGCGACCGGCGCGCGTTTCCCGCGCGATCTGCGGCGGCGCCGCGACGGTCAGCAATACGGAGTCGCCCATGATCGGCTCCAGGGCGACCACGCTTCCGGCAAACTCGCGCGACGCGCCGGGACCGTGCGCTGGATTGGCTCCGGTCTCGTCCACGTCGATTGAGGCGTCGGTCATGCTCGATCCATTTCGTTGATCCGAAGACGCTAGTAGCCGCGGCCGCGCTCTCGATACGATGGCAATGGCTGGACAGTATAGACGGCGTCCGAAGCCGCCATCGCCGCCACCAGTGCCCGGGCGGTGTCGATGGAGGTGACGCAGGGGATGCCTCGCTCCACCGCCGCCCGCCGGATTTCCAGCCCGTCGAGAATCTCCTTGTCGGCCGGGCCGGGCGTGTTGATGACGAAATCGACGGTGTGGTCGAGAATGACGTCGAGCATGTCGGGCCGACCGCGGCCAATCCGCTTGGTGACCATCTGCACCGGCATTCCAGCGCGCTCGATCAGCGCCGCCGTGCCTTCCGTGGCATACAGCTTGTGCCCCATACGAACGAGTTTGCGGATCATCTCGACCGCTTCGGGCTTGTCCTCGTCGGAGAGGGTGATCAGGATCGAACCGTGCGCCGGCAGTCCCATTCCCGAGGCGACCAACGCCTTGTAAAAGGCTGCATCGAAGGAGCGGTCGATGCCCATCACCTCGCCGGTCGATTTCATCTCCGGCCCGAGGTTGACCTCTACTCCGCGCAACTTGGCCATCGAGAACACGGGCGCCTTCACCGCCACCAGCGGTTGCCGCGGCCATAGTCCACCCGGGTAACCCTGATCTTCCAGCGTGCGGCCAAGCATGATCTCGGTCGCCAGCCGCACCATCGGCACCCCGGTCGCTTTGCTCATGAAGGGGACCGTGCGCGAAGCACGCGGGTTGACTTCCAGCACGTACAGGCGTCCGGCATGGATGACGAACTGGATGTTGATCAGCCCCCGCGCTTCCAGCGCGAGCGCGATGCGAGTCGTGTAATCGACTAGCGTCTCGACCTCGGCCGGGTAGAGATTGATCGCCGGGTAGACGGCGAAGGAGTCGCCGGAGTGAACCCCGGCTCGCTCGATATGTTCCATGATGCCGGGAATCAACACTCGCTCGCCATCGCAGATGGCGTCCACTTCGACTTCGCGCCCCAGCAGGTACTTGTCGATCAACACCGGGTGCTCCGGCGTCAGGTTCGCCGCGTTGCGGATATAGCGAGCCAAATGCTCCGA
>JADLCW010000430.1 GCA_020847015.1 Thermomicrobiales bacterium
CGGATCCTTCTCAAATAATATCGGCAGGTCCAGCCGATCGCGCAGCGCCAGATATGTCCCGCGATCCGCGATCGTGTAGGCGCGGCGCTCGTTGGCGATTTGCAAGGTGTCGGCCATACCGGTTCCGGCTTCGGTGTACCAGCGCCCGCCCGGCTCGATGCCCGCCTGCCGCCACAATTTCAACTCCAGCGCGTTCGTGCCGGAGTCGTCACCGCGGCTGATGAAGGCGGAAGCGCTCTCGGCGATGCGAGTCATCGCGTCGATGGAGTCCGTCGCCCTGGCGAGATTGGCCGGGTCGTCGGCGGGACCGACGATGACGAAGTCGTTGTACATGACCAGGCGGCGCTCGACACCGTAACCCTCGGTCATGAATCGCTCCTCGGCCTCCGGGCTGTGCACCAGCAGCACGTCGGCTTCGCCGCGCTTGCCCAGTTCCAGCGCGGCTCCGGAACCGACAGCGATCGGCTTGATCGAGCGCCCGGTTTCCTGCGTGAAGATCGGCAGCAGATCGTCGAGCAGACCGGAATCCATGGTGCTGGTGGTCGTCGCCAACAGCACCGCGCCCGGCGCCGGCTCCGCGGCAGGCGTGGCTCCCTGCGCTGGCGCGGAAACCGGCGCCAACCCAAGCGTCAGCAGCGCGGCCAGCAGCGCGACAAAAGTGACACGATAGTATGCGGTGGTTCGGCGATCCACGGCGATGGCTCCGGCGGACGATGACGGCACCGGAGTCGTTATGCACGGCAGCGCATAACGACCCTGACGTCAGTCTACCGCAGGCGGTCGCGCAACTCCGTTTCGAAGCGGGTCTGCACCGTCTCCTCCAGTCCCTCGGTCAGACGGTGGAAGCTGGCGATATAGGCGCGTCCCGTCGTGGTGAGGCGACTGCCGCCGCCGGAGCGGCCGCCGCTCGCGGTTTCGATCAGCGGAGCGCCAAGTGCGGTTTCGGTCTGCCGAATGCGATCCCAGGCCGTTCGGTAGGGCACCGCCATCGCCTCGGCGGCGCGGGTTAGCGAACCCGTCGCTTCCACCGCCTCCAGTAGCATCACCCGCCAGTCGGAGAGCAGCACGGCGCCGGTTTCATCTTCGACCCAGACTTTCATGCGGACCCGGGGGCCAGATGTGGAGGGATTGCTCACAGGACGCCACCATGCATAGCGAGCTACAGATCGCGCGCGACCCCCACATTTTGACCGGTCAGCGCACGGACTCCGGCCAATGTTAGCGCCGAGGCGACCAGCAGCGCGAAGGAGAGCAGAACCGCGGTTTCCAGATCGCCGGCTCCGTATTGCGCGTAGATGGCGAGCGGCATCGTTTGGGTGATGCCGGGGAAGTTGCCCGCGAACATGATCGTGGCTCCGAATTCGCCGAGCGCCCGGGCCCAAGCCAGCACCAGCCCGGCCACCAATCCCGGCGCCGCCAACGGCAGGGTGATGGTGCGAAAAACAGCCCGCGGCGAGGCTCCCAGATCGGACGCCGACTCCTCGACGGAGCGATCGATGCGGCGAAACGCAGCGCTGGCGGCGCGCACGAAAAAGGGCGCGGCAACGAAAATCTGGGCCAGCACCACGGCGGCGGTGGTAAACCCGAGAGCGATGCCCATGTCGGCCAGCCAGCGCCCGATGACGCCGTTGCGGCCGAAGGCCAGCAGCAACGCGATGCCGGCCACCGACGGCGGCAGCACGATCGGCAAATCGACCAGCACCTCGAGCGCGCGCGCCAGCGGCCCTCCCCGCCGGGCAATGGCGTAGGCGAGCGGCAGTCCGCCAAGCGCGATCACCACCAGCGACACCGCCGACGTCGTCAGGCTCAATGTCAGCGCCTGCCGCAGCGTCGCCAGTGTCGCGGGGGTGACGCTCTCGGGGTGGCTCAACCCGCGCCAGACCAGCGCCGCCAGCGGAGCGATCAGCAGCAGCGTCAGCGGTAGCGCCAACAGCCAGCCGAGGATCCCGGATCGACGTGCTGGGCGTAGAGCGGCTGATGGGCCGGAGTCCGCCTCTCGCCGGTCGTGCGTGTGGGGAAGGTCGAGGGGGAACGCTTGGCCGACGCGGCCGACCGTGCGGTTCGTCATCCCGCGTAGCGCCGGGCGAGCACGGCAACTGCGAGCGCGTTGGGAGCGATCGGGTTGGAATCGTTGCTGCGCCTCATGCGCCCTCCGCTCATCGCGGCGTCGAATATCGACTACTCAATGACTGAGTATACTGATTCGGATAATTGCCGACTCCAACGACTGCCGACCCGGCCTCGCGCGGCGCGGTTCGTGCGCTCGCTCACCGGCTCCGGCGTGACGATGGGCGGTATGCTTCGCCGCTGCCGGAGTCTCGCTTGCCGGTATACCTCCCCGATCGCGCCCCGGTCTCCGCGCGGGACTTGGGACGCACTGGAGTCGCACGATGCACGCCGCGCGCTCAGATGAACCCTCGGACTCATCGCCAGCATCCGGCGCCGCGCCGGTCACGCGGCGTCGGATGCTGGCCAGTTTGCTCGCCGCCGCCCTGCCCTGGACCCGTGCGCCGCTTGGTGAGGCGGCTGCCCCGGATGCGGCTCGCCGCCCCAATATCCTGTTCATTCTGACCGATGATATGCGCGCCGACGATCTGCGGGCGATGCCGATCGTTGGCGAACACATCGCGGCAGCCGGCGCGACGTTCACCAATTATCTCGCCACGACCCCGCTTTGCAGCCCCTCGCGCGCCAGCATCTTGCGCGGGCAGTACGCCCACAATCACGGAGTGCTGAACAACACCGGCGCCGATGGCGGATACGCCACGTTCTACTCCCGGGGCAACGAGGCGTCCACCGTGGCGACCTGGCTCCACGATCGCGGATATCGCACCGCGCTGATGGGCAAGTACCTCAACGGCTACCCGGAAACCAGGAAGGGCGTGACCGATACGGCCGTTCCTCCCGGCTGGGATCGCTGGGCGGCCGGCATGCGCCACGCTCCGTACGGCCAATTCCGCTACCAGCTCAACGAGGGCGGCACGGTCGTTTCCTACGGCAGCAGCCCTGCGGACTACCTGACCGACGTGTTGGCGGAGAAGGCCGAAGCGTTCGTCCGCGAGGCGGTCGCGGACGCGGCTCCGTTCTTCCTGTACCTCGCCCCCTACGCGCCCCATTCGCCCAGCATTCCGGCTCCTCGTGACGCCGGGGCGTTCGCGACGGAGGGAGCGTTGCGCGTCCCGTCCTTCAACGAGGCGGACGTTAGCGACAAACCCGCTTGGGTGCGGGATATTCCGCCACGCGATGCCCGCGCCCGGGAGATCGACGAGGAGACGCAGGCGCGGTTGCGCACGCTGCTTGCGGTCGATGAGATGACCGGACGACTGATCGCCGCGTTGGCGGAGGCCGGCGCGCTCGCCGATACCTACGTCGTGTTCTCCTCCGACAATGGCGTGCTTCTGGGAGAGCATCGCCTGTCGCACGGCAAGCGAGCAGCCTACGAAGAAGTGATTCGGATGCCATTGCTGATCCGCGGCCCCGGGGTGGCGGCCGGAACCACCGTCGCCGACGTGGCGCTCAACATCGATTTGGGACCGACCTTTGCCGATCTCGCCGAGGCCACGGCGGCCGGATTCATCGATGGCCGATCGCTGGCCCCGCTGCTGCTCCGGGATGGCGACTTCGTGGAGCGACAAGCGGGACTGGTGGAGGGATTTCCCGGCAGCGACGACGAAGAGCCGCGCAAGGAGAAGAACCCGCCGCCGCCGTTCGCCGCGCTGCGCGCGCGCGACTTCGTCTACATTGAGTATGCGACCGGCGAGCGCGAGTTGTACGATTTGCGAGCGGACCCCTACGAGACGGAGAACCTGGCTGCCCTGGCCGATCCGCAAGCGCTGGCGACGCTTTCGCAGCGTCTCGGCGAACTGCGCCGCTGCCGGCGCGACTCCTGCCGCGCCGCCGAGACCGCGCCGCTCGCGGCGCCGTCGCTCCCGGTTCCGGGTGCAGTCGGCGGGTAGGCGGCGCGGTGTCGAGCAGCGCGCGCCGGACCTACGCTCGGACGGGGCGCGCCCCGGCCGAGTGTGGGCCCACCGGCCGGCCGTTACGGCGTTGGGGATGCCGGATCCGGCTCGTTGAAAACATCCGGGCGCGGATCGTGCTGGAAGAACCCATCGCGATTGGGCATCACG
>JADLCW010000431.1 GCA_020847015.1 Thermomicrobiales bacterium
CGGCGTCTGACTTCTGGCTCTCGATCGTGCACCCGGACGACCAGGCGCGGGTGGCGGCCGACGCGGCGGCGATCTCCGCCGGAGGCGCGGCGAGGCGCCTTCGATTCCGCTGGGTCGCTGGCAATGGGGAGCCGGTCTGGGTCGACGCTCACGTGTCGCCGATCGTAGATGCTGGCGAGGAGCCGGTCGGCGCGCGCGACGTGGCTGTCGATGACTCTGACCGGCGGCAGGTCGCAACCGGGTTGCGCGAGAGCCGCCGATTGGTCGAGAAGATCGTTGCCGCCATACCGGCTGTCCTGTTCGTGTTCGATGTTGAAACCCGGAGTCTGCTCTACTGCAATCGCGAAACCGAAACAGTCACCGGGCGCACCCCGGACGATCTGCAGCGATTGGGCGACGCGGTCATCCCGACGCTGCTGCATCCCGACGAAGGAGCGCGTCGTTCAGCGCTCCGTTCGATGCTTGCAGCGGCAAACGGCGAAGTCCAATCGGTCGAATTGCGGGTCCGGGACGCTGGTGGCGAGTGGCGCTGGTTTACGGTGCGGGTCGCGGCCCTCAGCCGTGATGCATCCGGCGCGCCGCGTCAGGTGGTTGGCGCGGCGCTGGACATCACGGCCCGTGTGCGTGCTGACGACGAGCTGCGCGAGGCGCGTCAACGCTTTGCGTTGGCGGCAGCCGCCGGTCGCGTTGGCGTATGGGATATCGATCTGGTGGGCGGGACGTCGTACTTCGATCCCACGGCGGCGGCCATGTTCGGGCTGGTCATGGATGAGTATCGGGGGCGCGCCGACTGGATTGCGCGTATCCACCCCGATGACCTGGAGCGGGTGCTCGACCACGAACGGGCCATGCTCGATCCGGCCGCTCCGCGCGACGCCGACGGCAATACGCCGGGGACCGAGATCGAGTATCGCGTGCGGGATCGGTACGGCGCGACGCGCTGGATCGCCGACCGCGCCACCCTCCTGCGCGGCACGGACGGGACGCCGACCCGCCTCGTCGGAGCCACCATCGATATCTCGGAGCGCAAGCGCGCCGACGAGGCGCTGCGCGCGCTTACCGGCAGCCTCCTGCGCGCGCAAGACGACGAGCGCCGTCGCATCGCGCGTGAACTCCACGACGGAGTTGCCCAGGAACTCGCGGCGATCGCGATCAATCTCCTGCGCGTCGATCGGCTGACTCCCGAGCTGCCGGCGAAGGCGCGCGGCGTGCTGGAGGAAACCGAGGATCTCGTCGCGACTACGCTGCGCGAGGTGCGCGCCTTTGCCCACTTGCTCCACCCGCCGCTGATCGATCGGGTCGGATTGGCGGGCGCGCTGCGTTGGTATGCGCGGGGGTTCTCGACGCGGAGCGGCATTGCCGTCGATATCTCCGGTGTCACCGACGTGGGGCGACTCTCGCGCGACGTGGCTGCCGCCCTCTACCGTGTCGCGCAGGAAAGTCTGGGCAACATCCAGCGCCACTCCGGCAGCACCTGTGCGACGATCCGTCTCCGTTGGCAACCAGGCGGTCTGATGCTGGAGGTGCGCGACCGCGGGCAAGGTCTGGCGGCGTCGGCGGACGGCGCCGAAGCAACGGCCGGGGTTGGGATCGCCGGCATGCGCGAACGACTGCGGCTTCTCGGGGGGCGACTCGAAGTGCGATCGCTCGAACCTGGCGTGATGGTGCGCGCCACGCTGCCGGCCCGGATCGCACGGGCGGAGGTCGACGAGCGGTGACGCGCATCCTGATCGTCGACGATCATCCGGTGCTGCGACATGGTCTGCGCGCACTGCTCGAATCGCGACCGGGGTGGGAAGTGTGCGGCGAAGCGTCGGATGGGCGCGACGCCGTACGCTTGGCCGAAGCGTTGCAACCCGACGTGGTGGTGATGGATCTGACCATGCCGGGACTGAATGGTCTGGATGCGCTGCGCCAGATCAAGACGGCGCTGCCGCCGGTCGAGATTCTCGTGTTCACCGTCAACGATAGCGAACTGGCGATGCGCGAGGCGATTCGGCACGGAGCGCGCGGATTCGTGCTCAAATCCGAGGTCAAGGAGCAGTTGTTCGCCGCTGTTGAAGCGCTCTCCCGACACTATCCCTATTTTGCCGGGTCCGCCGCCCAAACCGTGCTCGACGGATTCCTGCGCGGCGCCGGCGCCGAGACCGCGCCTGGGCCGCCGCTAACGAGTCGTGAGCGCGAAGTCGTCCAGTTGCTGGCCGAGGGCCAGGGCAACAAGGCCATCGCGGAAACACTGTCCATCAGCGCCAAAACTGTCGACGGTCATCGCACGTCGGCCATGCGCAAGCTCGGGGTCCATTCGCTGGCCGAACTGATCCGCTACGCCATCCGCAACGGGCTGGCGGCTCCCTGATCCGAACAGCCTTCTGGAGGCTCCGGAACAACCAAGGTGCTTTCACTGCGAAAGCACGGCGAATCCCCTGCATTCCCACTGAGAGCCAGCGCGTACTCTTTGAATCTGAACGCACCGCTGAACCCGGCATGCATCGACGCTACGCCCTGTCGTCGTCGCGTCGCCGTGAAGCCACGACGCGCGGCATAATCCGGCCAAGATCGAAGCTGCGGCCACCACGCCGCGCGAAATTCGTGAGAGGGTCTGCCACGTATGACGGATTCGACCGCTGCTGCTCGCCGCTACTCGCGCGACCACGCCCAGCGCTTCCAGGACGAGTTGTTCGAGTTGCTGCGCTTCCCCAGCCTCAGCGCCGATCCCGCCCACGCCGACGATGTGCGCCGCACCGCCGAGTGGCTGGCGGAGCATCTGCGCGAACTCGGCGCCCAAAACGTGGCCGTGATGCCGACCGCCGGGCACCCGGTGGTGTACGGCGAGTGGCTGGGCGCCGGTCCGGACAAGCCGACCGTGCTGGTGTATGGGCACTACGACGTGGTGCCGGCCGCCATCGAGGACGGTTGGGACACGCCGCCCTTCGATCCGGTCGTGCTGGATGGCCGCATCTACGCGCGCGGCGCCACCGACGACAAGGGACAGTTGTTCATCCACCTGAAGGCTTTTGAGTCGTGCCTGCAAACCGGCGACGGCCCGCCGGTGAACGTGAAATTTCTGCTGGAGGGCGAGGAAGAGGTTTCGTCGCCCAATCTGCGCCCCTTCATCGAGGTGAACCCCGATCTGCTGGCGGCCGATGTCTGCATCATCAGCGACTCGTCGATGCCCACCATCGATCGGCCGGCCATTCTCCAGAGTCTGCGCGGCATGACCTATGTCGAGGTGACGGTCGAAGGCCCGCACGACGATCTGCACAGCGGGTTCTACGGCGGCGCGGTGGACAACCCGGCGCTGGCGCTGGTCAATATCCTCTCGAAACTGCATAACCCCGACCACAGCATCGCCGTGCCCGGGTTTTACGACGATGTCGCCAAACTGACCGACACCGAGCGCGCCGAGATCGCCAAAACGGCGATGAGCGCGGAAGAGTTGCTGGCAGCGACCGGAACTCCGGCTCCCTGGGGAGAAGCGGCCTACACCATCCGCGAGCGCGTCTCCGCGCGCCCGACGCTGGAGATCAACGGGTTGCTGAGCGGCTGGACCGGCCCGGGACCGAAAACCATCATCCCGGCCCGGGCGATGGCCAAACTGAGCAGCCGGCTGGTCGCCAATCAGGATCCGCACAAGATCTACGAACTGCTGAAGGAGTACATCGAGTCCATCGCGCCGCCGACGGTGCGCGTCAGTGTGAATCTGCTGACTACCGGCGAGCCGGCGCTGATCGATTTCACCATCCCCGAGATGCAGGCCGCCGTGCGCGCCTATGAAAAGGGGTGGGGCGCCACACCGACGTTCACCCGCGGCGGCGGCAGCATCCCCATCGTCGCCGACATCGTGAGTCTGTTGAATATGCCGGTGGTGATGATGGGCTACGGGTTGGACACCGATGGATTGCACGGAACCAACGAGCATTTCAGCATCGAGATGTTCCAGCGGGGAATCGAAACGGCGATCGTCTATCTGGACGAGCTGGCGCACCTGGAGCGCTGAGGCAAGCTCGCCGCGGTCTGCACGCTGACCGCCGCAACGCATCAGGAGCGCGACCCTCATGGTTCCGCCGCCCGCCATACCCGGCGCCGCTCACACCCCCGACCCTGGAGCCATGCCGCCGGTTTCCACCGGTCGGCTGCCGGTGCCGGGGCACGTGCGTACGATGATGTATGAGGCGCACGAGCGCTTCAACATCGACGACGAGGGCACGAACGCGCAGGTCTATCCCGCTTTGGCGGCGGTGCCGCGCGATCTGTTCGGAATCTGTCTGGCGGCGACCGACGGCGCGGTCTACGCCGTCGGCGACTCCGAGATTCCCTTCGCCATCATGAGCGTGTCGAAACCCTTCGTGTTCGCGCTGGTGTGCCAGGCGTTGGGGGCCGAGGCGGTCCGGGCGGCGATCGGCGTCAACCCTACCGGGTTCCCGTTCGACTCGGTCATCGCGGTCGAGCTGCATCCGGAGCGGCGCACCAATCCGATGGTCAATTCCGGCGCGCTGGCGACGACCAGTCTCGTCCCTGGCGACGATGCCGAAGAAAAATGGCGCTTCATTCGCGACGGGCTTTCGCGATTCGCCGGTCGCCCGCTGGCGGTCAACGAGGCGGTCTACGCTTCGGCGTCGACAACCAATCATCGCAACCGCGGCATCGCCCGTCTGCTTCAGAGCTACGGCCGGCTCGCCTTCGATCCGGTGGCGACCACCGATCTCTACACCCGGCAGTGCGCGCTGGATGTCAGCGCCCACGATCTGGCGATCATGGGCGCGACGCTCGCCAACGGCGGCGTCAACCCGGAAACCGGCGAGCGGGTAGTCGACGCCGCAACCTGCACGCGCACGCTGGCGGTGATGACCGCCTCCGGTCTCTACGAGACCTCCGGCGACTGGCTCTACGAGGTCGGGTTGCCGGGAAAAAGCGGCATCAGCGGCGGCATCGTCACCGTCGCTCCGGGCAAGGGCGGCATGGGATGCTACGCGCCGCCGCTCGATGCGGCCGGCAACAGCGTCAAGGGACAGCGGGTGGCAAAATTCGTTTCGGAGCGACTGGGGTTGAATCTGTTCGCATCGGCGGTGATGGGGAGCGCGGAGGAACTTGGTGAGCGGACAATTTGACCGGGAACTCGAAGCACGTCTGGTCCGATACTGCCGGATCGACACGCAAAGCGACGAAACATCGCCGACCTTGCCGAGCACGGCGAAGCAGCTCGATCTTCAGCGCCTGCTGATGGATGAACTGAACGAGATCGGCGCGCACGACGTGACGCTGACCGACTACGGCGCGGTGCTGGCGACGCTGCCGGCCACCGCGACAACCGATGCCCCGACAATCGCCTTCTTGGCGCACGTCGACACCTCGCCGGCCTTCAAGGCGAGCGATGTGGAGCCGATCGTCCATCGCGACTACGCCGGCGGCGACATCGTGCTGCCCGATAGCCCCGACGCCGTGCTGTCGCCCGATCGATTTCCCTACCTGGCCGGCAAGATCGGCGAGGACATCGTCACCGCCAGCGGCGCGACGTTGCTCGGCGCCGACGACAAGGCCGGCGTCGCCATCGTCATGGCCGCGGCGCGCCACCTGCTGGACCACCCCGATCTGGCGCACGGCCCGATTCGGCTGTGCTTCACTCCGGACGAGGAGATTGGGCGCGGCGTTCACCCCGATCTGCCGGCCGATCTGGCCGCCTCGGTCGCCTACACGCTCGACGGAGCCGACCTGGGCGAGGTCGTCTACGAAACATTTTCCGCCGACAAGGGCGTCGTCACCGTGCAGGGCGTTTCGGCCCACCCGGGGCAGGCCAAGGATGAACTGGTCAACGCGCTGCACCTGGCCGCCAAAATCGTGATGACCCTGCCGCACGCCACGCTGACACCGGAGACGACCGCGGATCGTCAGGGGTTCATCCATCTGTATCAGATGGGCGGCACGGCCGCCGCGGCCGAACTTCAGTTCATCCTGCGTGATTTCGAACTGGATGGTCTGCGCGCCCATGGCGAGCTGCTGCAACTGGTCTGCGACGCCGTGCAGGCCACCGAACCGCGCGCCCGCATCGCCTGCGAGATCACGCCGCAATACCGCAACATGCGCTACTGGCTGGAGGAGGACATGCGCCCGGTCGCGCTGGCCGAGGAGGCGTGTCGACGGGCGGGCGTCACACCGATCTCCCCGCCGACGCGCGGCGGCACCGATGGCTCCCGCTTGACGGAGTTGGGCGTGCCGACGCCCAATCTGTTCACCGGCATGCAAAATTTTCACGGGCCGCTGGAGTGGATCAGCGTGCAGGACATGGCTCGGGCCACCCAGGTCTGCATCGAGTTGGCGCAGTTGTGGGCTGGCGCCGGGGGAGACCGCACCGGGTAGACGTCGCTTGGGGGAAGGCAAAATCCACCCAAACCGCGTCGGTGGGGAAAGCCGGGCCGGCCCGGAGCGCACGGACCAGGTCAATGTCTGGGGTAGGGAAGGAGCACGGGATGAGCGCGGCCGACGCGAGCGGAGCGAACGGGCAAGAAGAGGCCGCGCCAGGCGGCTTTCTGGGTTGGATCGAGCGTGCGGGGAACAAGGTCCCCCACCCGGTGATCATCTTTCTCTACCTGATCGTCGGGGTGATCGTTCTCTCCGCCATTCTCGCCTTGTTCAAGGTCGGCATCACCGAGCAGATCCTCGTGCCCGCGCCGGTGACCGTCGAGACGGGCATGTCCATCGCCGGGGGCACCTACGCCCCGATCGAGGAACCCACCGCGCTCACGCCGGACGGGGAGGGTTTCGTGGACGCCTTCCCCCACGACTATGTTCTCAAAGAAGTGCGCGTCGATGTGCGCAGTCTTTTGACGGTCGAGGGGATACGCTTCATCTTCACGTCGTTCGTGAACAACTTCGCCGGGTTCACCGTCGTCGCGACCATCTTCGTGGCGATGATCGGCGTCGGCGTGGCCGAGCAGGTCGGGATGATGGGGGCGCTGATCCGCAAAATGGTCGCCGTCACCCCCGGAGCCTGGCTGACCTTCGTCATTATCCTGGTCGGCGGTCTCTCCAGCATCGCCACCGACGCCGGCTACCTGATCCTGATACCCCTCGGAGCCGCCGCGTTCCTCAGTGTCGGTCGGCACCCGGTCGCCGGGGTCGCCGCGGCCTACGCCGGCGTCAGCGCCTCCTTCGCGGTCAATATTCTGATCGCGCCGCTGGATGCGC
Organism: Thermomicrobiales bacterium; assembly: GCA_020847015.1. Lineage (GTDB taxonomy): Bacteria > Chloroflexota > Chloroflexia > Thermomicrobiales > UBA6265 > CADCWF01. The sequence goes on from JADLCW010000431.1 coordinate 7,183, forward strand.
TCCTCACCGAAATGACGAACGAGGCGATCGCCCTCGTCGATCCGAACAGCTCCATCACGATCACCGCGAACTGGTACTTCAGCACCGTCTCCCTGCTGGTCATGGCCGTCGTCATGACCTTCGTCACCGCTCGTATCATCGAGCCGCGCCTTGGCATCTACAAACCGCAAGAATCGCTCGGCCACGCCGCTGGCGAGGCGACCGACATGCCGACGCCCGATGACGGCGAGACGGTCGATGCCGAGGCGGAAGGCCGCGGGCTGCGCGGGGCGCTCATCGGGTTCCTGATCGGGGTGGCCATCGTCGTCGTCTTCACCGCCCCGCCGGGCGCGCCGTTGCGCGACCCCGCGACCGGAGACATCGTCGGCACCACGCCGTTCATGAACAGCTTGATCTTCATCATTTCGATGCTCTTCCTGCTGGCCGGCATCGGCTACGGCCGCGCCGCCGGCACGATCAAGAGCAGCGTCGATATCGTCAACGGCGTGACCAAGACGTTCGCCGGGTTGGCCGGGCTGGTGTTCATGCTGCTGGTCATCAGCCAGTTCATCGCCTATTTCAACTTTTCCAACCTGCCCGACGTCATCGCCGGCTCGCTGGCGCAGGCGTTGCAGCGCGCCAGCGTGCCGGACATCATCCTGCTCATTCTCCTGATCCTGGTGGTCGCCGTGGTCGATATCATCATGACCGGGGCCCTGCCGAAATGGGCGATTCTGGCCCCGATTTTCATCCCGCTGTTCATGCGGCTGGGCATTGCGCCGCAGACCGTGCTGGCCGCCTACCGTGTCGGCGACTCGCCGCTGAACGTCATCACGCCGCTGATGGTCTACCTGCCCTTCGTCGTGCTGGTCACCCAGCGGTACATGAAGAAGGCCGGGCTGGGCACGATCGTGGCGCTGATGATTCCGTACACCGGCTTCGTGCTGGTTACGTGGATCATCCTGTTCATCATCTGGTTCGTGCTTGGCATCCCGCTGGGACCGGGCTACCCGGTCGGATTGGGATAACAGTTGAGACGCTCCATCCTCGCGCCGGCCGGCGTGAGGTGAAGGATCTCGCGATCGTTGTGAAGCGCGCATATGACGCGAGCGGACGACGGAAGGATCTCTTGCCCGCATGAGTGATGCGTCCGTCACGCTCGTCATTCTCGCCGTCGCCGTGGCGGTGTTCGTCTGGAACCGGCTTCCCGTCGGGATCGTGGCGCTCGGGGTGGCGCTGGCGCTTTGGGCGACCGGGATCGTCACCCTCGAACAGGCGCTGGCCGGTTTTGGCTCGCCGACGGTGGTGCTCATCGCGGCGTTGTTCGTGGTCGCCGAGGCGCTCGACGCCGCCGGCATCACCGCCTGGGCGGGGCAATGGCTGGTCGACCATGCCGGAACCAACCTGTCCCGCCTGCTCGTGTTGACCATGGCGATCTGCGCCGTGCTGTCGGCGTTGATTACGCCCAACGGCTCGGTCGCCGCGCTCTTCCCGATGGTGGTGGTGCTGGCGGTGCGGCTGGGGCAATTGCCGTCGCGGTTGCTGTTGCCGCTGGCCTTCGCCGCCCATGCCGGATCGCTGCTGGTGCTCACCGGTTCGCCGGTGAATATTCTCGCCTCCGACGCGGCGGTGGAAGCCGGCGAACGCGGCTTCTCCTATTTTGAATTCGCGTTGGTCGGCATGCCGGTGCTCGTGGGCACGGTGCTCGTCACGGTGCTCTTCGGTTCGAAGTTGCTGCCGGAGCGCACCGCCCTGAAGCTGCCCCGCGATCTGAGCGCCCTGCCCCGGACCCTGGGCGGTCACTATATGCGGGAGGGGGATCTGGCGCGCTTGTCGGTGGCTCCCGGTTCACCGCTGATCGACTCCGCTGCAGACGCGCTCATCACCCAGTCGGATGCGACAGTTCATGTCATTAGTGTGCTGGATGTGCGGGGCCTCCCGGTTGGCTCGGGGGATGTGCGGGCCGGCGACACCGTGATCGTGCGCGCCGCCGCTGAGGATATCGACCGTTTTGCCGCCGCGCAGGGACTCACCCTGGAGGTTCGAGACGTCGGAAAGCCGGGCAAGTCGGCGCTGGTTGGCCGAGATGTGGGGGTCGCCGAAGTGGTCGTCGCGCCGCGCTCGAACCTGATCGGGGCAGAGGTGTTCCCCGGCATGGTGACCGAGAG
>JADLCW010000432.1 GCA_020847015.1 Thermomicrobiales bacterium
ATCATCGTGCGCGGGCGCCCGGTCGCCATCCGTACGACGGCCGACGCGCTGCATCTCGGCATGGCGCTGGTGCCGGAGGATCGCCGCAGCCAAGGCTTGGTGCTGGATCACACCGTGCGCGACAACTTGTTGCTGACGATCTGGCAGCGCTTCACGCGCGGCGGTTTGATCGACGACCGCCAGGCGGATCGCGCGGGCGAAACGATGATCCACGACCTCAGCGTGAAAACCAGCGGTCTCGATCAGACCATCAAATTTCTGTCCGGCGGCAACCAGCAGAAGGTGGTCGTCGGCAAGGCCCTCGCCAGCGGACCTTCGATCTTGCTGCTGGACGAGCCGACCTTCGGCGTCGACATTCGTTCGAAACAGGACATCATGGGCAAGGTGCGCGAGTTCGCCGACGCCGGCAACGCGGCGCTCTTCGTCGATTCGGAACTCGAACAGATGGCCGCCATCTGCGACCGCGTGTTGGTGCTCGATCGGGGCCGGATCGCCGACGTGCTGGGCGACTCCGGCGGCGAGATCGGCGCGCCCGCGCTACAGGCGGCGATCCAGGGCGCCTCGGCAGGAACCACCGAGTGCGGCGAAGGGGCAACACAGTGATCGGCAAAGCAGGAGCCCGCGCAGACCGTGCTGCCCGTCTCCCCCGGTTCGATCTCGGCAACGCGATCGTCTACGTCGGCTTCGCCGCCGTATTCATCTTTTTTTCGATCGTGTTGCACGATCGCGCCTTCCTGACGGTCGGCAACCTGACCAATATCGCCCGCCAAACGGCGATGATCTCGATCATGGCGATCGGCTTCGTCTTCGTGCTGGGAGCCGGCGAGATCGACCTCTCGATCGGCTCCGTGGTCGCTCTGGCCGCGCTGGTGACGGCGCTCGTGCTGCGTGATGTCGGCATCTGGGCGGCCATCCCGGCCGGGTTGGCGACCGGCATCGTCATCGGCGCGATCAACGGGCTGATCACCACCAAGGTGCGCATCCCGTCGTTTCTGGTCACGCTCGGCACGCTTGGCATCGTCAACGGGTTGGCTCGCTGGATCACCGACCTGAAGTCGGTGCCGATCACCGATCCGACATACACCTTCATCTTCGGTTCAGGCGATATCGGTCCCGTGCCGATTCTTTTCGTCTGGACGGCGGCGGCGCTGGTGGTCGGTCACCTCGCGCTGCGAAAAACCTCGTTCGGGCGGCAAGTGCTGGCGACCGGCGGCAACAAGACGGCTGCACTCTATTCCGGCGTGCGCACCGATCGCATCAAAACCGCGACGCTGATCATCAGCGCCACGGCGGCGGCGCTGGCCGGCATGCTTTACGCCGGCCGCCTCCACGGCGCCCGCTACACGCTCGGTGAAACCGACATGCTGACGGTAATCGCCGCCGTCGTCATCGGCGGCACCAGTCTCTTTGGCGGCAAGGGATCGGTGGTCGGCGCGGTGGTCGGCTCGCTGATCATGGGGATCATCAACAACGGGTTGATTCTGATGGGGTTGTCGGTGGCGCAGCAGATGATGTTCCAGGGTGTGATCATAATCCTCGCCGTGGCCCTTACCTCGCGGGAGGCGCGCACCCAGTGAGCGATGCAGCGGCGCTGGAGCGCGTGCTGGCGGCGATCGACCCCGACGCCGCGATCGCCTTGTTGCGCAAGGCGATCGCCACGCCCAGCGTCACGGGGACTGAAGCGGCCATCGCCCGGCTCCTGCGCGAGGAACTGCTCGCCATCGGGCTGGATCAGGTGGAGGCGTTCGACTTCGTGCCGGGTCGAGCCAATGTCTGGGGCCGCTGGGGAGCCGGGCATGGCCCGAAACTGCTGTTCGCCGGTCACACCGACACCGTCGCCGTGACTGGTTGGGCCGCGGAGTGGGGCGGTACGGAGCGGGAGAATCCCTTTGGCGGGGCCATTGTCGACGGGGCTATGTGGGGTCGCGGCGCCGCCGATATGAAAGCCGGCGTCGTCGCCGCCGTCGCCGCGCTGAAAGCGATCCGCGCCGCCGGCTACCGCCCGCGCGGTGAGGTGCTCACCGCCTTTGTCGGTGATGAGGAATCCGGCGAATCCGGCTCCGGTCTCAGCGATGGCATGCGCGCCATTGTCGCCCGCATGGCCGACGGTTCCATCCCCACCCCCGACTTCGCCATCTATCCCGAGCCAACCACCCTCGATGTCTACACTGCCCAGATGGGTTTCTTGATTGCCGATATCACGGTCCACGGCGTTAGCGCCTATTTCGGGTTGCCGTGGCGCGGCGTCGACGCGCTCAAGGGCGCTCACAAGCTGTTGGATCGCCTGTTCGCCTACTCTGACGAACTGTGGGCGCGGACAGAGCACCCGCTCTTGGGTCGCGCGTTCCTGCTGGTCACCACCATAGCAGGCGGCGGCTATATCGCCGTGCCGGATCTGGTTCGGCTGAGTCTGATTCGCAAGATTCTCCCATCGGAGACCGTTGAGTCCGCACGCGCCGAGCTGCAGGGCATCGTCGACCTGTTCGCCATGAATGAGGGGCTGCGCTCCGAGATCGCCTTCACCGCAGCTCGCGACAGCCGCTCCGGTGGGCGACCCAGCGAGGTCGATGCCGAAAGCGATGCGATTCGCCTATTGACCGGGATCGTTCGCATGGCGACCGGTAAGGAGCGCGTCATCACCGGGGCGCCCTTCTGGGCCGAGGCGTCCTTTTTCATTCACGATCTGGGCGTGCCCACGGTCTACTGCGGCCCCGGTGATATTTCCCATTGCCATACCACCCGCGAGCGTGTGGATCTGGACGAGTTTCTGACCGCCGTTCGGATCTTCGCCTCGCTCATCGTCGAGTACTGCGGCGTGCAGTGAGCGCCCGCCGCGCGGCGAGCGCTCCAAGTTTCGGCCAGCCCCGTAAAATGGGCGGCCGGGAATGGCAAACGGCATCGAGGAGGGCATGATGACGGGCAAACTGCATCGGCGGACATTCGTGCTGGGGACGGCGGCGCTGGCGGGCGGCGCACTGGGATTCCGCATGCTGGGCGTCGGCGCCCAAGAGGCATCGCCGGCAGCGGGAGCAGAGGCGGCAGGACTTGCCGCGCCGCCGGTGACCATCGCAACCGTGCCGCTGGCCGTCGACCAGACCAAGGGACCACACGGCGAAAGTGCGACCGGATTCGATGCGGTGTCGCTGACGGCGGACGAGTTGGCTCAGATCCAGGGCGGCGATTACAAGGCCGCCATCCTGATGCATACCTCGTCGGCCTTCACGAATGCGTTGGAGCAAGGCGCTGGCGATGCCTTCAAGGCGATGAATATCGAGGTGATCGCCCAGACCGACGCCGGCATGGACCCCGCCAAGCAGCAGAGCGACACGGAAACGGTGCTCGCCCGCAATCCGAACATCATTCTCACGCTGCCCATCGATCCGGTGCAGGCGGCGGCCGCTTTCCGCCCCGCTGTGGACGCGGGCGTCAAACTCGTGCTGCTCAGCAACGTGCCGGACGGCTTCGAGCAGGGCAAGGACTATGTCGGCATCGTCACCGACGACCTGTTCGGCATCGGTCGCGCCGCGGCGGAGATGCTCGGCGACGCCATGGGCGGCCAAGGCAAGGTTGGTTACATCTTCCACGACGCCGACTACTACGTCACCAACCGGCGCGACGAGGCCTTCAAGACCGTGCTGCAGGAGCAGTATCCGGACCTACCCATCGCCGACGAGCAAGGCATGGCTAACCCGGCTGACGCCGAAAGTATCGCCTCGGCCATGCTGACGCGCGACCCTGAGATCAATGCCTTCTACGTGCCGTGGGCCGAACCAGCGGAGGGCGTGCTGGCGGCGCTGCGCGCGGCGGGGCGTGACGATGTCAAGGTCGTCACCATCGACCTGGATACGACCGTCGCGCTGGATATGGCGCAGGGCGGCGCCATGGTCGGCATCGCCGCCGACACCCCGTATCAGCTCGGCTTCACGATGGCCCTCATTGGCGCCTATGGCGTGCTCGGCAAGGAGGCTCCCCCGTTCACCATCGTGCCAACCATCAAGGTGACGCGCGACAACCTGCCCGAGGCGTGGGAAGCCTCGTTGCACGAAGCCCCGCCGCAGGAGATTCTCGACGCGCTGAAGGCGTAATCGCGGATAGGGCGTCCATCCGCTACGTTTTTGACGCAGGGCGCCCAGTTCCCTGTCGACGAACACCAGGAGGGACCAATGACGATCCGCCATTCGCGCCGGGGTGTCGTGCTCGGCGCGGCCGCCATTCTTGGCGGTCTGCCAGTCGCGCGCACAGCGTTGGCTTGGCAGACCGACGCGACGCCAGCGACCGAGGGTGAACTCGTCGCTCCGGGCATCGAGGTGGCGGGCGTGCCACCGGCCATCGACCGCACCCGGGGACCAAACGGGGAGACAGCGACCGGGTATCAGGATGTTCGCCTCACCGCTGATGAGGTCGCGAAGGTGCGCGAGAGCGGCTCCACAGCGGCGATCGTCATGCACACCTCTTCGGCCTGGTCGCGCGCGGTAGAGCAGGGCGCGGTCGACGCCTTCGCAGCGCTGGGCATGGACGTGGTTGCGCAGACCGACGCCGGGATGGACCCCGCCAAGCAGCAAAGCGACGCCGAAACGGTGCTGGCGCTTAACCCCAGCGTGATCTTGACCCTGCCCATCGATCCGGTGCAGGCGGCGGCCGCTTTCCGCCCCGCCGTCGACGCGGGCGTCCATCTCGTCTTCATCGACAACCCGGCCGAGGGATTCGAGCAGGGCAAGGATTACGTCGGCATCGTCACCGGCGACCACTTTGCGCTCGGGCAGGCGACAGCCGAGATGCTGGCCGATGCGACCGGAGGCGAGGGACGCGTCGGCTATATTTTCCACGACGCCGATTTCTACGTGACCAATCAACGCGACCAAGCCTTCAAGTCCGTGCTGCAGGAGCGCTATCCGGGTTTGGAGATCGCCGCCGAGCAGGGTATGGCCGACCCCGCCGACGGCGAGAGCATCGCTTCAGCCATGCTCACCCGCGATCCGAGCATCACCGCCTTCTACGTGCCGTGGGCCGAGCCGGCCGAAGGCGTGCTGGCGGCGTTGCGCGCGGCCGGCCGCGACGATGTCGAGGTCGTCACCATCGATCTCGACACGACGGTGGCGTTGGACATGGCGCAGGGCGGCAGTGTGGTCGGCATCGCTGCCGATACCCCATACGTGCTGGGGTACACGCTGGCGTTGATGGGCGCTTATGCCGTGCTCGGCAAGGATGCGCCGCCCTTCACCATCGTGCCGACGGTGAAGGTAACCCGCGACAATCTGCCCGAAGGGTGGCAGGCTTCGCTCCACGAAGAGGTTCCGCAGGAGATTCTCGA
>JADLCW010000433.1 GCA_020847015.1 Thermomicrobiales bacterium
TCAAACGGATCAGCGCGGCTCCCGACCACACGAGTTCCGGCAGAACCAGCGCGAGGAACAGCACGCGAAGCAGAAGCAAGGCGCCGGCCAGCGCGACGGCGGCCACCAGCACCTGGTTGGCAAGTTGAGAGCGGGCGGCACGGGCGGCGCCGCGCGGCGCGCGCGCAGTGGAGGAGATCATGGCGCCGCGTCGCGCGGCGGCAGCAACGCCGCGAGTTGGTCGATGATGCGCTCGGCGACCACGTCCTTGGGCAGCGGCGGCAGCGCCACCGGTGCGGCGCCGGCGCGGATCAACGTCGCCTGGCTCGCATCGCTGCCGATCGTGGCCACCGCATCGTTCGCAACGATCATGGCCAAGTGTTTGTCGCGCAATTTGCGTTCGGCATTTTCAATCAAATCGTCGGTTTCGGCGGCGAACCCGATCTTGATCAACCCGGGGCGGTCGATCGTGGCGAGGATGTCCGGGTTGCGGATGAAACGCAGATCGAGCTCCTCGTCCCCGGGGCGCTTCTTGATCTTGCGTGTCAATTCGACTTCCGGTCGAAAATCGGCGACGGCGGCGGCCATCACCAGCGCATCGGCGTCGGCGACGGCGGTTTGGGTCGCGGCCAGCATCTCTCGTGCCGTCTCGACATCGACGCGCTCAACTCCCGCCGGCGTGGCGAGCTGAGTGGGGCCAGCGACGAGGCGCACCGCGGCGCCGCGCCGGGCAGCGGCGGCCGCGACGGCGAACCCCATGCGACCGCTGGAGCGATTACCGATGAAACGCACCGGGTCGATTGGTTCGTGCGTGCCGCCGGCCGTGACCACGATGATGCGGCCGGCCAGCGACGCATTGTGGACGAGCGCCGATTGCAGCGCGTCGACGATCGCCTCCGGCGAGGCCAGGCGACCTTCGCCGCTCAGCCCCGACGCGAGTCGGCCCTGCTCCGGCCCAACCACGCGCGCTCCCCGCGCGATCAGGGTCGCCACGTGCGCCTGGGTAGCCGGATGGCGCCACATGTTCGCTTCCATCGCCGGGGCCAGCACGAGTGGAGCCTGACTGGCGAGACAGACCAGCCCCAACGCGTCATCGGCCAAACCGAGGGCGAGGCGCGCCAGCGTGTGGGCGGTGGCCGGAGCGATCACGATCGCCGCGGCGTTGTGCGCGAGCGCGATATGGCCGGCGGCCGATTCGGTCCACGGTTGCCAGGGGTCGGTGGCGACCGGGCGATGGGTGAGGGCGTTGAACGTGGCCGGCTGGATGAAACGGAGCGCGCCAGCGGTAAGAATCACATCGACTATCGCGCCCGCCTGCACCAGACGGCTGCACAATTCGGCCGCTTTATAGGCGGCGATGCCGCCGCTGACGCCAAGAACGATGCGCCGGTTGCCGATCATGACCGATTTCGATGCCTCGTTGGGTCGCCATGCACCGGAACGTCCCGGCCGCTGCTGATGCTACCCGAGGCGGCGCAGCGAGCGGTAGGGGGCGTCGCCCGCGGCGCCGGCGCAAATGCGGGTCGGAATGCGGTAGAGTCTTCGGGTTTCCGGACATGAACCACGACGAGGACGCCATGGTGAAGGCTGTTGCGGGCCGTGCGATGGAGCCGGTGCTGCAGGTAGAGAATATCAACAAACATTTTGGGGCCGTGCATGCCCTGAGAAACGCCAGTCTGGCGGTGTGGCCGGGCGAGGTGGTCGCGTTGATCGGCGACAACGGGGCCGGCAAATCGACGCTGGTTAACGTGTTGACCGGGGTGCTGCGCCCCGATTCCGGCACGATGATATTTGCCGGTGAACGAGTCTCCTTCTCCTCGCCGCAGGAAGCGCGGGCGGCCGGCATCGAAACGGTGTACCAGGATCTGGCGATCGCGCCGCATCTGGATGCGGTGGCGAACATTTTTCTGGGACGGGAACTCACCATGCCGGGGCTGGCCGGTCACCTTGGATTTCTCGACAACGGCAAGATGCGCCGGGAGACGGAGGAGCAACTGACCCGCTTGCGGGTCCGCATCCCGAAATTGGGGCGACGATTGGTGACGCTGTCCGGCGGGCAGCGTCAGGGCGTGGCGGTGGCTCGCGCGGTGATGTGGGCGAGCAAGATCGTGTTCATGGACGAGCCGACGGCCGCGTTGGGAGTGGCCCAGACCGAGATGGTGCTGGACCTGATCCGCGAGGTGCGCAACACCGGCATCCCGGTCGTGTTCATCAGCCACAATATGCCGAATGTGTTCGAAGTGGCCGATCGGATCGTGGTGTTGCGGCTGGGTGAAGTGGTGGCCGAACTGGATCCGCGCACCGCGTCGATCGACGATGCGGTGCTGGCGATGACGGGGGCGCGCCGGCGCGACGCGCGCGGGGAAGGAGCGGTCGTTGGCTAGCACGCAAACGCCGGTCGCGCCGAGCCTGGAGGCCGAACCGAAGCCGACGCTCGGGCAGCGGCTCTCCAATGCGTTCACACTGCTGATTCTGCTGGCGATCGTCATCATTTTCACACTGCTGCAGCGAACTACCTTCCTCAGCATCGGCAACCTCAATAACGTGTTGATCGACACGTCGCAGTTGTTGTTGCTGACGATCGGGGTGACCTTCGTCATCATCACCGCTGGCATCGATTTGTCGATCAGCTCGATCCTGATTCTTTCGGCAGTCGTCGCCGCCAAAGTGATGATCCAGTTTTCCGGTACGCCGGAGCAGGTGGCCGCCTACAGCTTTCCCAACCAGGCGATGGCAATCCCTATCGGGCTGGCGCTCGGGGTGCTGACCGGAATCGTCTGCGGACTGGTCAACGGGCTGCTGGTGACGCGGTTGAACATGCCGTCGTTCATCGTCACGCTGGGCACGCTGGGGGTGTTCCTGGGCATTGCGCAGTTGTTGACGGGCGGCACGACCGTGGCCGGGGTGCCGCCGGCGATCCAGCAGGACATCGGGTTGCGCGATCTGTTCCCGTGGCCGCTGTTTGGCGCGGACTTCCGGTTGATCCCGCCAATGATCATCGCCTTCGTGCTGACCGTGGCGGCGGCGGTGCTGCTCAATTTCACCCGTTTCGGTCGCTACACCTACGCGATTGGCTCCAACATGGCGGCGGCGCGGCGGGTGGGCATCGATGTCAATCGTCATCTGCTCAAGGTGTACGCGCTGAGCGGATTCTTCGCCGGGGTGGCCGGCACCTTCGACCTGATGCGCTTCGGCACCGCGTCGGTCGGTAGCCATCAGTCGGACAACCTGGCGGCGATTTCGGCGGCGGTCATCGGCGGCACCAGTTTGTTCGGCGGATTGGGCACGATCGGCGGTTCGGTGATCGGCGCCTTCATTCCAGCGACGCTACGCAACGGATTGGTGATCAGCGGGGTGCCGGCATTCTGGCAAAACGTCGCGGTGGGCGTCGTGCTGATCCTGGCGGTATACATCGACCAGCGGCGGCGGTCGGCGGAAGAGCGCATGTAGCCGCGCGGCGATGCGGGTTTGCGGCTGCTTGCGCAGGTCGGGGTCCGTTGTTACGCTGTCCACTCCGTGGTGGACACGGATCGACGTGGCGAAGTCGCAGGAGAACGTGATGAGCATCAGCGAACGCTGTGGGGCCAAGGCCTCGCGTCGGACGATCGTGAAGGCGGGCGCCGGGATGACCCTGGCGGCAACGCTGTTCGGAGCGGGTCACCTGGGAACGGCGGCGCGGCAGGACAAGACCTACCGAATCGCGTTCATCCAGGGCGTCATCGGCGACAACTTCTACATCACGATGGACTGCGGCGCGCGGGCGATGGCGGACGCGCTTGGCAACATCACCATCGAGACGCAGGGTCCGGAGCGATGGGGACAGGAACTGCAGACGCCGATCCTCAACGCGGTGGTGCAGAGCAAGCCGGATGCGATCATGATCGCGCCCAACGACACCACCGGCATGATCGCCCCGATCAAGGCGGCAATCGATGCCGGGGTGCCGGTGCTGTGCGTCGACACCACGATCGATAGCGACATTCAGCTTGCCGACGTCTCCACCGACAATGTCGAAGCCGGCCGCGTGGCGGCGCGCGGTCTGGCCGAGGCGATCGGGGAAAAGGGCCAGGTGTTCATCGTCAACACCATTCCCGGCATCTCCACCACCGATCAACGCAGCCAGGGATTCCGCGAGGAGATCGCCAAGTTCCCGAACATCGAATTCGTGGGCGAGGAGTTCTCCAACAACGACGCCAACCAGGCAGCGGCGATCGTCAGCGCCAAACTGCAATCGGACCCGGAACTGGCTGGCATCTTCGGCACCAACCTGTTCTCGGCGCAGGGCGCGGCAGCGGGTGTGCGCGAGCAGGGCAAGGTTGGGCAGGTCAAGGTCGTTTCCTTCGACGCGGGACCGACCCAGGTGCAGGATCTCAAGAGCGGCGCGGCTGACATTCTGATCGCCCAGCACCCGGGCGACATCGGGCAGATTGCCGTGCAGTTGCTGCATGATTTCCTGACCACCGGCAACCCGCCGGACCCGAAGAAATACGTCACCGGGGCGACGGTCATCACCAAAGAGAACATCGATGACCCGGCTGTCGCGCGCTACCTGTATCTATCCGATTGCGCCAACTACAAGTTGAGCGACATTACGCCGCAGGAGGTCGCGGCGCCCGCCGAGGCGACGCCGACCGCCTGACGGCGGCATCCAACGCAGATTGAGTGCACGCGGCCGGCGACGCTTCGTCGCCGGCCGCGTGCCGCCGCGTAATATTCTTGTCGCATTTAGCTTGACAAAACCTTTACGCTCGGGTATGATTCTCGTTCCGCCAAAGGGCGCAATGGGCGCGGCGGGCGGCGAGGCGATTGACGAGACGAGCTGGACGATCGGTGCGAGCCAGCAGGACCGACAGAACCATACGTTTGGGAGGGGAGGAGTCTGCCCTCCCGTTTTCCTGTTTCTGGAGCGATAGCGGGGCCGGACGGCCGACAGCGGATGCCTAGGAGGCAGCATTCCGGGTCGGCCGCGTAGTGTGGAAAAGGTCCGGGGCAACCCGGAAGGGGCCGCGGGTCGGGCTTCCCGGCGCGGCCAGATGCTGGAGGGTAGCAACCCGTGGTGATCGCGAAAACACGCGGCATCGGAATCGACGAGGCGGCTGAGGCGCGCCAGCGAAAGGTGATTTCTAACACAGGCGTCAACCGGCGCAGCTATGCCGAGATCCCCACGGTTTGGGAGATGCCCGATCTGGTGCAGATTCAGGTCGAGTCATTTCAGTGGTTCAAGGAAGTGGGACTACGCGAACTCCTGGAAGAAATTTCTCCGATTACCGATCACCACAAGAAAATGGAGTTGACGTTTCTCGATTTCCGCTTCGACGAGCCGTGGACGCGGATACCGAAAGGCGAGGAGCAGGAGCGCGCCAAGCGTGACCCGCGCATCGTGGAGGCGTATTGCCGCGAGCGCGACATCACCTACGCCGCGCCGCTGCGCATTTGGGCGCGGCTGGTCATGCGCGAGACAGGGGAGATCAAGGAGACCGGGCCGGACGGCATCTTCCTTGGCGACTTCCCGATGATGACCAGCGACGGTACGTTCATCATCAACGGGGCCGAACGGGTGGTGGTCTCGCAGTTGGTTCGCTCGCCGGGAGTTTATTTCGACCGCACCCCGGATGCGGCCACCGGCAAGTTGCTGGCCGGAGCCAAGTTGATTCCCAACCGCGGCGCCTGGCTGGAGTTCGAGACCTCCAACCGCGATGTGCTGTCGGTCAAGGTGGACCGCAAGCGCAAGATGCCGGTCACGATCCTGTTGCGCGCCATCGGCATCGAGTCGGATGAGGAGTTGCTGGCCACGTTCGCCGACGTGGACACCAATCCCGATCGCCGCTTCATCGCGACGACGCTCGACAAGGAACCGACCAAAACGCGTGAGGAAGCGCTGATCGAATTGTACCGGCGCATCCGACCGGGCGATCCGCCAACCCGCGACAACGCGACGTCGCTGCTGGAGAACCTGTTCTTCAACGAGCGTCGCTACGATTTGGCCCGTGTCGGCCGCTACAAGCTGAACGAGCGGTTGCATCGCGGCCAGGAATTCGAGGCGCGGCCGGGAACGCGAATTCTCACTCGCGAGGACCTAGTCGAGATCATCCGCGAGATGATTCGGCTGTGCAACGGGTTGAGCGAACCGGATGACATTGACCATCTCGGCAACCGGCGCGTGCGCGCCGTCGGTGAGCTGATCCAGATGCACGTTCGCACCGGTTTCCAGCGACTGGAGCGCGGTATTCGCGAGCGCATGACGATCCAGGATCCGGAGACGGTGACGCCGCAGGGACTGATCAGCACCACGCGGCCGGTGATGGCGGCGGTGCGCGAGTTTTTCGGCGGCAGCCAACTCTCGCAGTTCATGGACCAGACCAACCCGCTGGCCGAACTGACCCACAAGCGCCGACTCTCGGCGCTGGGACCGGGCGGGTTGAGCCGCGACCGCGCGGGATTGGTGGTGCGCGATGTGCACCCCTCCCACTACGGTCGCATTTGTCCGATCGAAACGCCGGAAGGTCCGAACATCGGGCTGATTGGTTCGCTGGCCACCTACGGCAAGATCAACCAGTACGGGTTCATCGAGACGCCGTACCGGCGGGTGATTTCGACGCTGAATCTGGATCATCAGGACATCCCGCTAGAGGGGCAGATCTTGCGCGACGACGTGGTCAACCCGGCGACCGGCGAGATCGTCGCCGCCAAGGGGGTTTCGATCGACGCGGCGCTGGACCGGGCGATCCGCGACAGCGGGGTGAAAACGGTGCGGATTCACCCGGTCGCCTCGACGATCATCGACTACCTCTCGGCCGACCGCGAGGAAGAAGTGATGATCGCCCAGGCGAACACCCCACTGGACGAGCATGGTCGGATCATGCCCGAGCAGGTGACGGTGCGCGTCGGCGGCGGCCACCGATTCCCGGTGGTGCCGGCCGAGCAGGTTCGGTACATGGATGTCTCGCCCAAACAGGTCGTTTCAGTCGGAACGGCGCTGATTCCGTTTCTGGAGCACGACGACGCCAACCGGGCCCTGATGGGGGCCAACATGCAGAAGCAGGCGGTGCCGCTGGTGCAGCCGCGGGCGCCGATCATCGGCACCGGGGTGGAGTTCCAGGCGGCGCGCGACTCCGGGCAGGTGGTGGTGTCACGCCACGCCGGAACGGTGAGCGCGGTAAGTGGTCGGCGGATTTCGCTGATCGATGAAGACGACATCACGCATGACTACAACCTGCAGAAATTCATCCGCTCCAATCAGGACACGTGCATCAATCAGCGGCCGATCGTGCGCAAGGGCGATCGCGTGGACGTGGGGCAGGTGATCGCGGACTCGTCCTCGACCGAGCAGGGCGAGCTGGCGTTGGGACAGAACGTACTGGTGGCATTCATGCCCTGGGAGGGCGGCAACTTCGAAGACGCCATTCTGCTCAGCGAGCGATTGGTGCGCGACGACGTGTACACCTCGATCCACATCGAGAAGTACGAGACGGAGGCGCGCGACACCAAGCTCGGGCCGGAGGAGATTACGCGCGACATCCCGAACGTGGGCGACGAGAGTCTGGCGGACCTCGACGAGAACGGGATCATCCGGATCGGTGCGGAAGTGCAGCCGAACGACATTCTGGGCGGCAAGGTGACACCCCGCGGCGAAACGGAGTTGAGCGCGGAGGAACGGCTGCTGCGAGCCATCTTCGGCGAGAAGGCGCGTGAGGTGAAGGACACCTCGCTGCGGGTGCCGCACGGCGTGCATGGCAAGATCATCGATGTCAAGCAGTTCCGCCGCGACGACAATTCCGACCACGAGTTGCCAGCCGGGGTCAACGAGATGGTGCGGGTCAGCATCGCCCAGAAGCGGAAGATTTCCGAGGGCGACAAGATGGCCGGCCGCCACGGCAACAAGGGCGTCATCTCGCGCATTCTGCCCATTGAAGACATGCCGTTCCTGCCGGACGGCACGCCGGTGGACATCATTCTCAACCCGATCGGGGTGCCCTCGCGCATGAACCTCGGGCAGGTGATGGAGACCCACCTGGGCTGGGCCGCCGAGCGGCTCGGTTTCCGGGTCGCGACACCGGTGTTCGATGGCGCCAGCGAGGCCGAGATCCGAGCGGCGCTGGTGGAAGCGGGTTTGCCGGAAGACGGCAAGGTCGATCTCTACGACGGGCGCACCGGCGAGAAGTTCGACCGGCCGGTGACGGTTGGCATGATCTACATGCTGAAATTGGCGCACCTGGTGGAGGACAAGATCCACGCGCGGAGCACCGGCCCCTACTCGTTAGTGACGCAGCAGCCGTTGGGCGGCAAGGCCCAGTTCGGCGGCCAGCGCTTCGGCGAGATGGAAGTCTGGGCGCTGTACGCCTACGGCGCGGCCTACACGTTGCAAGAGATGCTAACGGTCAAGTCAGACGACACCGTCGGCCGCGTGCGGACCTACGAAGCGATCGTCAAAGGCGAGGAGATTCAGGGCGCCGGGGTGCCGGAGTCGTTCAAGGTGCTCGTCAAGGAGCTGCGCTCCCTCGGTTTGTCGATCGACGTCATCAACGAGAACGAGGAAACCGTGGAGTTCACCGAGGACACCTCGCGCGATCTCCTGCCCAACCTCGATCGCATCAACCTGAGTGGGTTCGAGCGCACGACCGACTGACGCAACATCCAACCCAATCCGACGCGCAACGCGCGGTGCGGAGCGGGCGGTCCAACCAAATGACCGCCTGGTCCGTGCCCACCGCGGCGAGCGAATCGTCCGGAGGAACTATGTCGGACAAAATCGATCTGTCGGCCCTGGCTCTGCAATCCCCGCAGGCGGCCCGGTCCGCGCTGGAAGGCCTCGGCATGGGGCATTCCGGTCGGACTGATGGCGGTCCGCGCGGCGATCGCGGGCGAGTGCTCGACGTCAACAACTTCGACGCCATTCGCATTAGCCTGGCGTCGCCGGAAAGCATTCGCAGTTGGTCGTACGGCGAGGTCACCAAACCGGAAACGATCAACTATCGCACCCTGAAGCCGGAGCACGGCGGGTTGTTCTGCGAGCGCATTTTCGGCCCTACCAAGGACTGGGAGTGCTACTGCGGCAAATACAAGCGAATTCGCCACGCCGGCACGGTGTGCGACAAATGCGGAGTGGAGGTGACGCGGGCCAAAGTGCGCCGCGAGCGGATGGGTCATATCGAACTGGCCGCGCCGGTCGCTCATATCTGGTACGTGAAGGGTACGCCGAGCCGGCTGGGACTATTGCTGGACATCTCCCCGCGCAACCTGGAGCGGGTGCTCTACTTCGCGTCGTATCTCGTCACCGAAGTGGACGAGGAGGCGCGGACGGCCGCCATCGCCGAAGTCAACGAGGCGCACGAAGAAGCCGTGCGGGAGATCGACCAGGAAGCTGACGCGGCGCTCGCCCAGCTTGCCGAGGAGACCGGCCGTGATGTGGCCAGTCTCTCCGCAGGGGCGGGGACCATCGCCGAGGAGGCCGAGACACGCCGCACCGATGCCATCAAGGCGATGGACAAGGAATACCGCTCGCTGCGCACCTCGATGAACAAGCGCGTGAATGAGGCGGCCGCCGAGGACATTGTCTTCCGCGGTACGACCATCGTGCGCCAGGGCGAGGCGATCAACAAGGACCGGATCGACGCGCTGAAGGAGGCGCGCGACACCGAAAAGGCGCGCATCGAGGACGCCGCCAAGGCCGAGACCGCCAACGCTTCGGTGCTGGCCGGAGCGGAGACCGATTACCTGGTTTTCGAAACCGATGAGCGGTGCAAGAAGATCGGCGACCGGCGCGAAGAGCAGGTACGCGAGTTCGAGAAGGAGCGCGACGAGGCGCTCAAGGCGCTGACCGATCTGAAGGAACTGCAGATCCTCACCGAGACGCAGTACCGCGAGCTGATGGAGATTGTGCCGCCGGGAGTGTTCCGGGCGGCGATGGGCGCGGAATCGGTCTACGACTACGTGTCCAAGCGCATCGATCTCGACCAGATCGCGCTCGAATTGCGCAACGAGATGCAGGCCGCATCCGAGGTCAAGCGCAAGAAGGCCACCAAGCGGTTGCGCGTGGTGGAAGCCTTGCGCAAGAGCGGCAACCGACCGCACTGGATGATCTTCACCGCGCTGCCGGTCATTCCGCCGGAGTTGCGACCGATGGTCCAGCTCGACGGCGGCCGGTTCGCCACCTCCGATCTGAACGATCTGTACCGGCGGGTGATCAACCGCAACAACCGGCTGAAGCGATTGTTGGAGTTGGGGGCGCCGGACATCATCGTCCGCAACGAAAAGCGGATGTTGCAGGAGGCGGTGGATGCGCTGATCGACAACGGTCGGCGCGGGCGCGTCGTGTCCGGTTCCGGCAAGCACAAGCTGAAGAGCCTGTCGGACATGCTCAAGGGCAAGCAGGGGCGATTCCGCCAAAACCTGCTGGGGAAGCGTGTCGATTACTCCGGCCGCTCGGTGATCGTGGTCGGTCCGGATCTCGAACTCGACGAGTGCGGTCTGCCCAAGCGCATGGCGCTGGAGTTGTTCAAACCATTCGTCATGCGGCGGCTGGTGGACCACGGCGTCGCCCACAACATCAAGGCCGCCAAGCGATTGGTGGAGCGCGTCGATCCGAAGGTGTGGGACATGCTGGAAGAGGTTATCCAGGATTACCTGGTGCTCCTCAACCGCGCGCCGACGCTGCACCGCCTGGGGATCCAGGCATTCCGGGTGCGATTGATCGAAGGATCCGCCATCCAGATTCATCCATTGGTCTGCTCGGCATTCAACGCCGACTTCGATGGCGACCAGATGGCGGTGCACGTGCCGCTGTCGCGCAAGG
This sequence comes from Thermomicrobiales bacterium, assembly GCA_020847015.1. GTDB lineage: Bacteria > Chloroflexota > Chloroflexia > Thermomicrobiales > UBA6265 > CADCWF01. The sequence continues at coordinate 10,772 of JADLCW010000433.1, forward strand.
CGCAGGACGAAGCCCGCAGCCGGATGCTGTCGGTGCGCAACCTGCTGTCGCCCTCCAACGGCGACCCGATTGTTTCGCCGACGCAAGACATCGTGCTCGGCTGCTACTACATGACGAGCGAGCGGTCCTATGAAGCCGATCTCGACGCGGGCGAACTGCCGCGCGGCTGGGGCAAGGTCTTCGGTTCGCTGGAGGAGGTCAAACTCGCCTACGACGCGGGCGTGGTCGGCTTGCAGGCGAAGATCGAGGTGCGCACCGATCGCGACGGCGGCGTGATGAAACGGATCGAGACGACCGTTGGGCGCGCCTTGTTCAATCTGGCGCTGCCAACGTCGATCGGCAAGTACTACAACGCCACGATGGGCCGGAAACAACTGCGCGGCGTGGTCGCCGATTGCTACCGGCTGTTCGAGGATCCGTTCGAGACGGCGCGCGTCGTCAACGACATCAAGAAGATCGGGTTTGAATTTTCGACGCGGGGCGGCATCAGCATCGCCGTCGACGACGTGGTGATGTCGCCGACCAAGACCGAGCTGCTCAGCGAAGCGGATGGCGACGCCGACCGCCTCGAACGGCAGTACCGGCGCGGTCTGGTCACCGAAGAAGAGCGCGTGCGCGAACTGGAAGTGATTTGGAACCGCGCTCGCGACCAGCTCTCCAACGACGTGGAGCGCGGGCTGGGCGGCCAGAACTCCGTGTTCATGATGGCCGACTCCGGCGCAAAGGGGAACATGAACCAGATCAGCCAGATGGCTGGCATGCGCGGTCTGGTGCTGGACCCCGAGGGGCGGATCATTGACATCCCGATCCGCTCCAACTTCCGCGAGGGGCTGACGGTGCTGGAGTATTTCATCTCCACGCACGGAGCCCGCAAGGGGCTGGCCGACACGGCGCTGCGCACGGCCGACTCCGGCTACCTGACCCGGCGGCTGGTCGACGTCTCGCAGGACGTGATCGTCACGGTCGACGACTGTGGCACCGAGCAGGGGTTGCTGGTCCACCGCAGCGAGTTGTCCGAGGATGACTTCCGGTCGCGCGTGTTTGGGCGCGTGCTGGCGGCTCCGGCCGTCGATGCGGCGACCGGGGAAGTGGTGCTCGATACGGGCGATGTGATCTCGGACCGGGTGGAATGGGCGGATGGAAGCGTCCGCGACACCATGGCCGAGCTGCTTGCCTCCGGAGTCGAAAAGCTCAGCGTGCGCACCGTGATGGCTTGCGAGGCCACCCACGGCGTGTGTCAGGCGTGCTACGGCCGGAACCTGGCGAGCGGCCGGCTCGTCGAACCGGGCGAGGCGGTGGGCATTATCGCCGCTCAGTCGATCGGCGAACCGGGCACGCAACTGACGATGCGCACCTTCCACACCGGCGGGGTGGCGCGCTCCGACATCACCAGCGGCCTACCGCGGGTGGAGGAGCTTTTCGAGGCGCGCACGCCGAAGGGTGTCGCCTTGCTGGCCGACCGAGAGGGCGTGGTGTCGATCGAGCAGACCGACACCGGCCGTCTGCTCGCGATCACGTCGACCGAGTTGGAGCAACGGTTGTATCGGCTGGAACCGGGATGGGAGCCGATGCTGGCGCCCGGGACTCCGGTGGTGAAGGACAAGACGATTATCGCCACCGGCCCGGACGATCAGAAGCTCTACTCCGAGATTGACGGAATCTTCCTGCTCGATGACCGGACGATTTACGTCCGAAACGAGAAGGAGGAGCGCGTCGAGCATCCGGTGCCGGTGACCTACCGGATTTTTGTGGACGAAGGCGATCGGGTGCGGGCGGGTCAGCAGTTGACCGACGGCACCAAGGATCCGCAGCAGATCCTGATGACGCTGGGTCGCGACGAAGTTCAACGCTACATCATCGACGAAGTGCAGAAGGTGTATCGCTCGCAAGGCGTCAACACCAATGACAAACACATCGAGGTGATCTGCCGGCAGATGCTGCGCAAGGTGAGCATCACCTACCCGGGCGACACCGACTTCCTGCAGGAGGAGCGGATCGACCGATTCGAGTTCAACCAGATCAATGAGGAGATCCTCGCCCAAGGCGGGGAGCCGGCGACGGCGATGCCGGTGCTGCTGGGCATCACCAAGGCGTCGCTGGAGACCGATTCGTTCCTGTCGGCGGCGTCGTTCCAGGAGACGACGCGGGTGTTGACCGAAGCCGCCATCAATGGCAAGGTTGATACTCTGCGCGGCTTGAAAGAAAACGTCATCATCGGCAAGCTCATTCCCGCCGGCTCGGGGTACGGGGTGAACGCCAAGGGAGAACTCGGACAATTGGAAGAGGCGACGCTGGCGGCGATGACCGCCGGCGCGGCCGGCGAACTGCCGGAGCCCGCCTCGGCTGAGGACCTGGCCGAACTGATGGCGGCCGGGCACGTGCCGGCTCCGGCAACAACGGCGGTGCTGGAGCGCGCGCCGGACGATGAGGAGCCGGACGAATCGGAACCGATCAGCGATCTGACGGACGAGATCGCGGAATAATCCGGAGCCGCGGGCGGGGTCAATCCCCGTCCGCGGCCGAGGCCGCGCGACACGCTTGACGAACGAAGGATACGGACTGTAAAATCTCCGCTTGTGTCCGCCCTCGCGGGCACGAGTGAGGTTTGGTCCTCACGAGGCAGGAGACGCCGCAGCTGCCGGGTGGCAGAGCACGGCGAGTATTGAAGTCTCCTGTCCGGCTAGGAGTTATCGTGCCGACGATCAATCAGTTGGTTCGCAAGGGCCGCAAGAGCGTTAAGAAGAAGACCAAGTCGCCCGCGCTGGGGTACACCAACAGCGCGCTCGGGCGATACGCCGGTCGACTCCGCCAAGGCGCCAGTTCCCCGCAGAAGCGGGGAGTGTGCACCCAGGTGAAAACCATGACGCCGAAAAAGCCCAACTCGGCACTGCGCAAGATCGCCCGCGTGCGCCTCTCCAATCAGATGGAGGTTACGGCGTACATTCCGGGTGAAGGACACAACCTCCAGGAGCACTCGGTGGTGCTGGTTCGCGGCGGCAGGGTGAAGGATTTGCCCGGCGTTCGCTACCACATCGTGCGAGGCACTCTGGATGATCGCGGCGTCGACAACCGCAAGCAGGCGCGGTCCAAGTACGGAACCAAGGCACCGAAGAAGGCCAGCTAACGGGCGGTCAGCCTCTGCGAGGGGGCGGCCGTCACGAGCCGAGGGCGCGCTTCGGCGGAACTGATCGAACACGGTGCGAAAAGCGGCCGGACGTCTGGCGAGACGTTGACCGCTTTTTCGCGTGTCTTGAACAGCGGCGTGGTTGGTCGCCGGAGACGGCTCAAGCGGGCCGGGCGACGCGCAAATGACGGGGCGGACACCGGCCCCGGGTGGAGGATACAGGATGCCGAGGCGGGCAAAGATCGAGCGTCGGGTGCCGGCGCCGGATGCACGGTACGACAGCGAAGTGCTGGCGCGCTTCATCAACCGGGTCATGCAGCGGGGCAAGAAGGGCACCGCCGAGCGGATTGTATATGGGGCGATGGCAACCATTGCCGAGCGCACCGGACGCAACCCGCTGGAAGTGTTCGAGCAGGCGCTCTACAACGCGACGCCGATGCTGGAAGTCAAACCGCGCCGCGTTGGCGGCGCGACCTATCAGGTGCCGGTCCAGATCGAAGGCGCCCGCCGGCAGTCGCTGGCGATGCGCTGGTTGCTGGGTTCGGCGCGCGCCCGCAACGGCAAGTCGATGCAGGAAAAGCTGGCGAACGAACTATTGGATGCATTCAACAATACCGGGGCGACGATCAAACGGCGGGAAGATACCCACCGCATGGCCGAGGCAAACCGGGCGTTCTCGCATTACGGTCGATTCTAGGAGTTGTGATCGGTCGTCGGTCGGGAAAAACTCCGGCTGCTGGCGGACCGGGCCATATCACGCAACGGTCCGATCGCGACGCCTGAAACAGGGATGGCAACACGAAACCAATGAGCACCGCAACCGCGACCAAAGAGCTCGAAGCGGTCCGCACCCGGCTGGCGAACACCCGCAATATCGGGATCATCGCCCACATCGACGCCGGCAAGACGACCACGACCGAGCGCATTCTGTTTTACACCGGCATCGTCCACAAAACCGGCGAGACGCACGATGGTGCGGCGACGATGGACTTCATGGCCCAGGAGCGCGAGCGCGGCATCACGATCATGTCGGCCGCGACGACGTGCTTCTGGAAGGGGAACCAGATCAACATCCTCGATACCCCCGGCCACGTCGACTTCACGGTCGAGGTCGAGCGGTCGCTGCGCGTGCTGGACGGCGGCGTAGTGGTCTTCGACGCGGTTGCGGGCGTCGAGCCGCAGTCGGAGACGGTGTGGCGGCAGGCGGACAAGTACTCGGTGCCGCGGATCTGCTTTATCAACAAGATGGATCGCACGGGCGCCAATTTCCAACGCACCGTGGACATGATCGTCGAGCGGCTGAAGGCGCGACCCGCGCCGATCCAATTGCCGATCGGCGCAGAATCGTCGTTCCGGGGTGTTATCGATCTGATCGACGAGTGCGCCTACATCTTTCATGACGACCTGGGGCGCAACATCGAGCGGACCGAAATTCCGGCCGAGCTGGCCGAGCAGGCGGCGGCGGCGCGCAAGATTCTGGTGGAGGCGATCGCCGAGTCCGACGAGGAGCTCATGATGCGCTACCTCGAGGACGATGTGCTCACCGGCGACGAACTGCGCGCGGCGCTGCGCCAGGCGACGGTGACGGGCGACCTGGTGCCGGTGCTATGCGGCAGCTCGCTGAAGAACAAGGGCGTGCAGTTGATGCTGGACGCGATCGTCGGCTATCTGCCGTCGCCGCTGGACGTGCCGCCGGTGCATGGGATCGATCCGCGCACCGGCGAGGAAGTCGAGCGGTCGGTTGAGCCGGATGAGCCGTTCTCGGCGCTGGCCTTCAAGATCGCCGTTGACCCGCACGTTGGCAAACTGGCCTATATCCGCGTGTACTCCGGCACCTTGCAGAGTGGAAGCTACGTGCTCAATTCCAGCAAGGGCGAGCGAGAGCGGGTCGGCCGACTGCTGCGCATGCATGCCAACCATCGGGAGGAAATCTCCTCAGTCGGCGCCGGCGACATTGCCGCGGTGATCGGGCTGAAAACCACCTTCACCGGCGATACGTTGTGCGATCCGGCCAATCCGGTAGTGCTGGAGTCGATCACCTTCCCCGAGCCGGTCATCTCGGTGTCGATCGAGCCGAAGACGCGGGCGGACCAGGACAAGATGGGATCCGCGTTGGCTCGGTTGGCCGAAGAGGACCCCACCTTCCGAATGAAGACGGATGAAGAGACCGGGCAGACGGTGATCGAGGGGATGGGCGAGTTGCACCTCGACATCATCGTCGATCGCATGACCCGCGAATTCCGCGTCGACGCCAACGTCGGTCGGCCGCAGGTGGCGTACCGGGAAACCATAACCGTGCCGGTGCGAGCCGAAGGACGCCACGTCCGCCAATCTGGGGGCAAGGGGCAGTACGGCCACGCCGTCTTGAAGTTCGAACCGCAGGAGCGCGGCCAAGGCTACGAATTCGTCGACAAGATCGTCGGCGGCGTGGTGCCGCGCGAGTACATCGCGCCGGTGGACGCCGGCATCCGCGAGGCGATGCTGACCGGCGGCCAGGCGGGTTACCCGGTCGTGGACATCAAGGCGACGCTCGTGGATGGCTCCTACCACGAGGTCGACTCCTCGGAGATGGCGTTCAAGATTGCCGGTTCGCTGGCGCTCAAGGATGCGATCAAGCGAGGGCGCTCGGTGATCCTGGAACCGATCATGAAGGTCGAGGTGACCACGCCGGAAGAATTCACCGGCGAAGTCATCGGTGATCTGAACTCCCGCCGCGGACAGATCCAGGGCATGGATATGCGGGCCGGGGCGCAGGTAGTGAAGGCGTTCGTGCCGCTGGCGAGCATGTTCGGCTACGTGACCGATTTGCGGTCGGCCACGCAGGGTCGGGCGACCTCTTCGATGGAATTCGACCACTACGCGCCGGTGCCGAACAACCTGGCCGAGGAGTTGGTGGCGAAGGCCAACCGCACCTGAGATTCGGAGAACGACGAGCGGCGGTGGCGCGACGCCAACCCGCCGCTCGCGCACGTTAAACGATCGAGACGCTGAGCGCGACGCCGCGGGGGCGCCGCCGATAGGAGACCCCGCAATGGCGAAGCAGAAGTTTGAGCGGACGAAGCCGCACGTGAACGTGGGGACGATCGGGCACGTCGATCATGGGAAGACGAGTTTGACGGCGGCGATCACGAAGACGCTGGCGTTGACGGGGGGAGCGCA
>JADLCW010000434.1 GCA_020847015.1 Thermomicrobiales bacterium
TCATCATCGTGGGGCAAAACGTGCAGGCGGCGGCGGCCGAGGCGCGGGCGGAGGCCGACCACGACACGTTGACGGCAATCCACACTCTGACCCAGGCGGTTCACGAGATCAACGAGCAGCAGAGCAAAATTCTGGATGTGCTCGAACGACGAACCGAAGCGATGGAGCCGCCCAGCCCTGTCGCCTCCTGACACGGCCCGCTGGCGCCAACGCCGATGGGGGGCGGAGTGCGACGTAGCGGCTTCGCATCTGGCCCGCATGAGCGGAATGCCGCGACAGAAGGGGTGTCTGCAGGAATCTCTACCCAGACCGCAGCATCGTGAACCGCTCCGATGAAATGTCAACCGTCCTGAAATGGGAGAGCGCCCTGTCAAATGTCCGCTGCCACCATCGGCGCCGGCAACCCGCTCGATTGCTACAGGCACGTTTCCGATCGCATGCCCCCCGAAAACAACTCGGAGCGCCGACGAAATTAATGTTTTGAGTTGAGGTTTGCCGTGATATGATGCACATACTTGTGACACGGGAGTTCGGAGCGGAGAGTGGAGGGTAGCGACGTGGATCGGGAACGCTTCGATGCGATCTCGCGGATGCTTGCATCCGCGAATTCCCGGCGGGCGGCCATCCGGCTTACCGGAGCAGGGTTGCTGGCCGCGGCATTCGGCAAGACAGCCGTGCCGACCGAAGGCGCCTCCGGGGGGGGGCGGTGCACGGCAAACTATATTTCGTGCTCGACGTCGGCGGGTTGTTGTAGCGGGGTCTGTGTAAAGCGCGGTTCATGTTTCAAGAAGCGTAAGACGAAAAATGGCAAGAAGAAAAAGGTGCTCTCCGGGGCATGTCGCTGTGCTCCCCGTAATCCTCCCACTCCTCCACCCCCGCCGCCTCCGTGCAAGGTCACTGGCGCGCAATGCGGCACATCCGCGCAATGCTGCTCCGGAACGTGCTGTGGCGGCATATGCATTTCGACGAGTTTGCGCTGCTGCAATCACCCACAGGGATCGGGCACATGCACTTCGACGCAGGAATGCTGCAGCAGCGTTGGCAGCCCCGGATGCACGACGCCGGGTTACCCGGTATGTTGTCAGTCGTCTGGCTATGCGCACGAAGCCGGAACCGTTTGCTGCAAATCGAAGCTTGACGGGGTAGGCGGAATCTGCAATTCGCTCGTCGGGTACGGTGTCTGCTGCACCTACAGCCAAGGAGGCGATTGCTGCCCGAATGGCACGAAGTGCTGCGATCTTTCTCAAGGCGGTGGCTGCTGCCCCAACGGCACATCCTGCTACCATGGCAGCTGCCTCAATTCCGGCCAGATGAAGCAGATTGAGGCCGGCGCATCACGAGCCAGCGTCGGCGCCGTATTGCCGCAAACCAGGCGCAAAGCACCTATGGAGTCGTCCAACCGCGCCAAGTTCGAACCGCCGCGCGTTCGTCAGCCGCACGGCTGATACAGGAGGCGCAAATATGGCGAGCGCCGGGCGGATGACCCGCTCGGCGCTCGCATCATTCACTATCATGCCGGCCGTGAGTGAACTCCGGCGCCTCTTACCGATACTCCCCCTGCTTCAGCCGCCCGATGGCTTCGTGGGCGGCATTGTGGCCCGGCGCGCCCATCACGCAGCCGCCCGGCCACGCCCCGGAGCCGCACAGGTACAACCCGTGCACGGGGCCCTGGTACGACTGCGAACCGGGCACCGGGCGCATGTCGAACGCCTGCTCCGGCACCAGCTCACCCTGGAAGATGTGGCCGCCGGTCAACCCGAAGCGCGCTTCGACATCCGGCGGGGCCAGCACCTGCGCGGTGATCTCGGCGTCGGCCATATTCGGCGCGAAGTGGGCGAAGCGCGCCAGCGCATGCTTGGCGATCTCGTCGCGCCGCTCGTCCCAGGTTCCTTCGGCCAGATCGTAGGGGAAAAATTGGGTGAAGATGGAAATCGTGTGCTTGTCGCCCGGCGCCAGGCTGCGATCCACCGCCGATTGGGCATGGATGGAGAAGAATGGCCAGTCGCTGGGGCGACCCTGACGGGCGTCTTCGTAGGCACGCTGCAGGTAGTCAATGCTGGGGCCGATGTGAACCCCGCCGGTTTGTCCCAATCCGTAATCGCGCTTGGCCAGCGCGCGGTACTCGGGCAGCCGGTCCGTCGCGATGTTGATCTTCATCACCGGCGAGGTGATCTGGATGTCCTCGATGTCGCGCACGAACTCGTCCGGCAACTCCTGCGGGTCGACCAGTTTCAGATAGGTGCGCTGCGGGTCGGCGTTGGAGAGCACGACCCGGCTGTGGAACTCCTCGCCGTCGGTCGTCACAGCGCCGGTGGCGCGACCGCCGATGGTGCAGATCTGGGCGACCTCCTTGCCGGTGCGGATATCCACCCCCAACCCGAGCGCGACCCGCTTCAGCGCCTGGCTGAAGCTGCCCATGGCTCCGCGCAAGTAGGCCCACGCCCCTCGCTTGCCGGTGGACATGCCCATGGCATGGTAGAGCTTGACGTAGCCGGTGCCGGCGTCGCGCGGACCGCGAAACGTGCCGATCAGCCCCAACGCGCAGGAGGCGGCCTGCATGATGTCCGATTCGAAATAGTGCTCGGCGGAATCGGCGGCAGCTCCCAGCACCATGAATTTGAACACGCGATCGTCGCCGGGACGATCGAAGGCGGCGGCGAATTCGGCGAAGCTGGGCGGGTTGCGCAGAATGAACTGGTCCATGATTTCGCAGGCCCGCTCGACCATGGCGTCGTAGACCGGGTAGGCTCTGGCGTCTTTCGGGGAGAACCGGGCGATCTCCCGGCAGGTGTCCTCCATCTCCTCCCAGAAGACGACCCCGTCCTCGCCATCCATGAAGGGAGCGAAAGAGCGCGGGTTGCGCCGGATCATCTCCACGCCGTTATTGAGCAGATCGAGTTCCTGAATGACTTTCTGCGGAGCGAGACTGAGCACGTAGGAGCCGGTGGACGCGATGTGTCCGGGGGCGCCCTCGATCTCCTCGGAGAAGGCGGCCCCGCCGACATCCTTGTAGCGCTCCAGCACCGTGACGCTGAAGCCGGCGCGCGCCAGATAGCAGGCGGCGACCAGCCCGTTGTGGCCGCCGCCCACGATCAGCGCATCGGAGGTGTTGGTCGGGATCGTCTGCACGGCGGCTCTCCTCAAGCGACGATGTCAGCGCGATGAGTTGCGGCAGCGTAGGGCGGCGGCGGGCGAGCGTCAACCGAGGGCGGCGCGGCGTCAGGGCCGCGGGCGGAAACTGCCTTGGGGTCTGGCATGCGCGTCTCGAAATTCCTGCAACGAACAGGGCAAGAGAAACCGCGCCATGCCCGAAGTCACGTCTTGCCCTTGGGTCCGAACACGCGCCGCGGCTCGCTTCAGGGCCGCGCCATGCGCCGCGGGGTGGCGAACGGGCGGACCGGCGTTCCAACGTGCGCAAAAGACGCTGGTTTTCGGTTTCCTGGCGAGTTTTCCAGTCCCGCGCTCATCTCTCCACCATCTGCAGGAACTGGCGGGTGCGCTCGTGGGCGGGGTTCTTGAAAAAGCGATCCGGCGGAGCTTCCTCGATGACGCGCCCATCGTCCATCATCACGATGGAATCGGCAGCCTCGTTGGCGAAGCGCATCTCGTGGCTGACCACGATCATGGTCATCCCGTCGGCGGCCAACTCCTCCATCACGTCGACCACCTCGCGAACCAACTCGGGGTCCAGCGCCGAGGTCGGTTCGTCGAAGAGCATCACCTTGGGTCGCACCGCCAGCGCTCGCGCGATGGCGACGCGTTGCTGCTGACCGCCGGAGAGTTCGCTCGGGTAGCGGTGCGCCTTGTCGGCCAGTCGCACTCGCGTCAGCAGATCCATCGCCTCGGCGCGGGCGTGCGCTTTGGAGACTCCGCGCACATTGACCGGCCCCACCATCACGTTTTCCAACGCCGTCATGTGCGGGAACAAATTGAAGTGCTGGAACACCATGCACACCTGCGAGCGGTAGGGCGCCAGTTGGCGATCCCGCAGCGTCGTCCCGGTTCCGGCGACCTGCTCGCCATCCAGCAGGATGTGGCCGCTCTCGATCGGCTCCAGCAGCGCCAGGCAGCGCAGCAGCGTGCTCTTACCGGAACCAGACGGGCCAACGATCACCTTCACCTGCCCGCGCTCGACCTCCAGCGAAACACCCCGCAGCACGTCGTTGCGCCCGTAGCGCTTGACCAGATCGTCGGCGCGGATCATCTCCCGCGCACCATTCGTCATCGGTTCAACGCCCCTGCCGCCGCCGGCACGCCGGTCTGCATCGGTTCGTGCCGCCCCTCCGACGTCCAGTGGAAGCGCCGCTCGAGTTGCACTTGCAGCACCATGAAGATGGAAACGATGACGAGGTACCAGACCGTCGCCGCGCTGTACAACTCGGCGAAGCGGAAGTTGACCGCCACTGTCTGGCTGGTCACTGTCAACAGTTCGCGCAGGGAGATGACCGAGGCCAGCGAGGTCAGCTTGAGCAGCGTGATGAACTCATTGCCGGTCGGCGGAATGATCACCCGGATCATCTGCGGCAGCACGATGAGGCGGAAAATCTGCGTATCACGCAACCCCAGCGTTTTGCCGGCCAACACCTGCCCGCGATCCACCGCCCCTAGCCCGGAGCGGATGATCTCCGCCATGTAAGCCGATTCATTGATCGCTAGCGCCAGGAATGCCGCCATAAACGGAGTGAACCACGGGTCGCGCAAACTGGGCACCAACTGCGGCAGCGCGTTCCAGACGAACAGCAGCTGCAGCAGCGTGGGGATGGCCCGAAACAACCAGACGTAGGTGGCGGCCGCGCCGCGCAGCGGAGCCGCGCCGGAGCGACGCAGCAGCGCCACGCCAAGTCCCAGCACAATGGCGGCCGCCTGCGATACGGCCGCTAGCGCGATGGTCAGCAGGGCGCCCTGCACGAATGCCTGCGAGGTCAGGGCGCCCCAGAAGATATCCCAGTCGAAGGCCATGATGCGCCTGCGCGGCGGTCGCTGCCGACTACGCGGTCGGGGTGGCCGCCGGCGTCGCGTTCTCCTCGTCCGGGTTGTAGATGTGGCCGGTGTAGTTGGCGCCCGACTCCGGCAGATTCCACTTCTTGGCGATGGCGGCGATCGTGCCGTCGTCGCGCATGGCCTCGATGGTTTGCTTCAGCGCCGCTCCCAGCGCCGCCTCATCCGGTCGGTAGTACACGCCGAAGGTCTGCGTGTCCGGGTAGGTGAAGGCGATCTTGAAGACGCCCGGTTGAGCCTTTTCGCGGAACGCCTGCTCGGTGTCCTGCGAGATCGTGGCGTCGGCGCGCCCCACCACCAATTGCTGGATGGCGTCGGTCTGCTTGGGGTAGGTCTGGATGGTCATCAGGGGTTTGCCCTCGGCCTCCAGTTTGGCTTGCAGATCGTTGAGCACGTTGATGTAGTTGGTGCCGGCCTGCACCGCCACCGTCTTGCCCGACAAATCCTCCGGCGAGGTGATGCTGTCGTTGTCGGCGAGGGTGATCAGCACGACGGCGGTGTCGTAGTAGGGCTGGGCGTCGAAAGCCGCCAACCGCTCGGCGGTCAGATACAACCCGCTGGCGACGATGTCGCACCGCCCGGCGGCCAGTCCGGGCAGCAACCCGGTGAACTCGGTGGGCACGATTTCGGCTTCCAACCCGAGGCGCTTGGCGATCTCGTTCGTCAGGTCGATGTCGAACCCGATTGGCTCCTTGGCGTTCTGATCTTCATAGTATTCCATCGGCGGGAACGACGGATCGACACAGTTGATCAGCTTGACCATGCCGCCCAATTCCGGCGCGGGCGTGCTCTGGGCCAAGGCGGCTCCGGATAGACCGGCGGTCAACAGCGTCGCAACCAGCGCCGGCGCGACGACCGCGCGAAGGGACCAACGAGCGAGTGGGTTCGGCTTCATCGACGTCACCTCTCTCTGCCGGATTCGCTAAGGGATTCGCGGTTGTTGGCGAACGCGGACCGCGTTAGCATCGGCCGCAGGAGGGATTCTTTCCTTTCCGGCACGCCATGTCAATCATCGCACGATCCGAAGGAGCCCGCGCCGTGACCGATGACCCCGTCTCCGTAATGGAAACCGCCTATTGGTGGGGCGTCCCGTCGCTGTTCCGCTGCCCGGTGAATCTCGACCCGACCGCCTGCGACATCGCTCTCGTCGGCGTCCCCCACTCCTCCGGCAACGGCTCCACCGAGCGCGATCAGCATCTGGGGCCGCGCGCGGTGCGCGATGTTTCCGCTCAAAATCGTCGCCTGCACAAGGCGTTCGGCTACTTTTCCCCCTGGGATGCCTGCCGCATCCACGATCTGGGCGATGTGCCGCTGCCGGAGGCGATGGACAACGAGGCCAGCGTCGAGCGCATCAGCGCCTTTTTCCGTCGCATCGCCGACGCGAAGGCGCGTCCGGTCTCCATTGGCGGGGATCACTCGATTTCCGGGGCCATTCTGCAGGCCATCGCCGGCGAAGGCTCGGCGTTGACGGGCGGCCGTCCGGTGGCGTTGGTTCATCTGGATTCGCACACCGACACCTACGAAAACATCGAACATTGGATGGGGGCGCGCAAGTCGGCCGCTCACTGGGCGGCCTACACGGTGCGTCAGGGCAATGTCGACGCCTCGCGGAGCGTGCAGCTCGGCATCCGCGGCAACACCCGCACGCCGGACTGGCTGGCGACCTCGCAGAATCTCGGTTACGAGCTGATCGAAATCGAGCGCTACCGCGAGCTGGGCATTCCCGCCACCGTCGAGCTGATCCGGCAGCGGGTCGGCGACGCCCCGGTGTACATCTCCTTCGATCTCGACAGTCTCGACCCCAGCGTGGCCCCGGCGGTTTCCAATCTCGAGCCTGGCGTCGCGGGATTCGGCATCGATGAGGCGAACGCCATCCTGCGCGGTCTACGCGGATTGGACATCGTGGGGGCGGACGTGGTCTGCCTGATGCCGACCAAGGATCTGCCAAACAAGATCACGGCGATGGTCGCCGCCCACATCATGTTCGAACTGACCAGCCTCATCGCCGACCGACTCGCATCGCAGGGCGCAACAGCGGGAGCAGACGCAGCGAGTGCGGCCGGCGATTGACAGCGGCGGCGATGTTCGCCCGCGCGCCTCGCCACCCTGCCGACATTCCGGCGCCGCCCCTCGGTCAGTGGCCGCTGCGGCCGGGGGCGCAGCGGCTCCACATCCCGGGGCGCGGGTTCAACTCCGGATCGCCCGCCGAGGCGCGCTCGGTGATGGAGGTTTGCCCGAGCAACCCCTGTCCCAATCGCGGCATTGCCAGAGCGCCGGTCGTGGTCGCTGCCCGTCTGCGGCACGAAGCCAAACGCCTCACGCATCAACTCTCGGCCGAGGCCGACGCGGCTTTCGCGGATCGCCAACCCCGGCCATAATCCGCCCCGTCGAAGATCGCGTGGCACGGCCAACAGCAGCCGCAGCGAAACGGAGCGCGTAGGTGAAACATACCGCCGAAGCCATCGTCGTCGGGGCGGGGATCATGGGCTGCGCCATCGCGCACGCGCTTGCCGAGCGCGGCATGACCGACGTGCTGGTGCTGGACAAGGACGCCATCGGCCGCGGCTCCACCGCCGACGCCGCCGGCGGCATCCGGCAGCAATTCTCCACGGAAACGAATATCCGTATCGCCCAGTACAGCGTGCGCGTCTGGGAGACGTATCAGGAACGGTTCGGCATCGACATCGGATTGCGCCAACAGGGGTATCTCTTCCTGCTGACCAACCCGGCCGAGGAAGCGGTGTTTCGCGCCAACCTGGCGCTGCAGCAGTCGCTGGGCGTTCCCTCGCGCTGGGTCGCGCCGCCGGACATCGCCGCGATCAACCCCGGCGTGGTGCTGGACGATGTCGTCGGCGGCACGTTCTGCCCGGAGGACGGCTGGTGCGACACCTACAGCGCGACGGTCGGTTTCGCCCAGGCCGCGCGCAAGCTGGGCGTGCAGTTTCAGGAAGAAACCCCGGTCGAGGGCATCACGATCGAGCGCGGCCGGGTGGTCGGGGTGCGCACCTCGACCGGCAATGTCGCCAGTCCGCTGGTCATCATCTGCGCCGGTCCGTACACCCGCCTGGTCGGCGCCATGGCCGGGGTGGAGCTGCCGGTGGACCCCTACCGCCGGATGAGCTTCATCACCGAACCGTTCGAGGGACTGCCGCAATCGCTGCCGATGACCATCGAATTTGCCAGCGGGTTGTACTTTCACCCGGAGAGCCACGGTTTTTTGTTCGGCATGGCCAATCGCGAGGAGCCGATCGGCTTTAGCAAGGTCGTCGATGAGGAGTGGATGATCGCTACCGTGGAGCGCCTCGTCGAGCGCGCGCCGGCATTCGAGAATGCCCGCGTGCTGCGCGGCTGGGCTGGTTCCTACGAAGTCACCCCGGACGCCAACCCGCTTGTCGGTTGGGTCGGCGAACCCGAGGGGTTGGCGGTGGCGGCGGGGTTCAGCGGTCACGGCTTCATGCAGGGTCCCGCGATTGGGGCCTGCATGGCTGAATTGATCCTCGACGGCTGCGTGTCCATGGTGGACATCGCTCCCTTCCGCCCCTCCCGCTTCGCCGAAGGGGAGCTGGCGCAGGAGCACAATGTGATCTGAAACGAGTCATGCGCCACGAGCCGCGCGTGAATCAGGGAGCCGGGCCGAATGGCCGGAAGAAGCGGTTCCCTGGCTCGTGACTCGTGACTCCCGGAGGTCGTTCATGTCCGATTTCGCCATCGAACACGGTCACGCCGATTACGACGCCGCCGAATTGCTGGAGCAGGCGCAAGCCAACGCCCAGGCGATGCTGGTCGCCACGGCGGCTTTTCTCGCCGAGCGCGCGATCGCCGTCGAAACATGGGCGATCGCGCTGGGCGACGTCTTCGGACGCGGCTGGGGCGAGCCGCGCCCGTGGGACGCCAGCGAGTTCCTCGATGCCATGCTGACCAACTATCGCGCCCTCGGGGCCGACGTGTTGGTGGCGCGGCTGGAGATCGATCGCGCCGAAGCGACTATCGGCAAATTCCCCAATCCCGAACTCTGCGCCGCCTTTGGCCTGGAACCGAGCATCGCCGACGGGTTCCACGATGCGGCCGCCGCGATCGCCACGCCGCGCGGGCTGGTCTGGCGCTGGGTGCGCGACGGCGACGATGTCCATTTTCTGGTCGAGCGCGCGGCCGTCGTGGAGGCATAAGGTCTTGGTCGCCACGATCGGGGTTGGTCGGGTCACGCTCTATCTGGAGACGAGTTTCTCGCTCAAGGACAAACGCCATGTGGTCCGCTCGCTGGTCCAGCAGGTGCGCAACAAGTTCAACGTCGGCATCGCCGAAACATCCGATCTCGACGATCCCCGAGCGGCCACGCTCACCGTCGTTTGCGTCTCCAACAGCGCCCCCCACGCCGACGAAATGCTCCAAAGAGTGCTGACGTTCATCGAGAGCCGCGTGGAGATGGGGGTCGTCGGAGAGGTGGGAACGGAGTTGATCCCGATTGGAGATGGATGAGAGACGAGTCGGAGCGCAAGAGCTACGAGTCACGAGCAAGGGGCAGCATACGTTCCCACTCCTCGACTCGCCCCGGAGTCACGCCATGCCGCAGCCCGCCCCCACCACGCGCATTCTGACCGAATTCGTCGCCAATGCGCGCTTCCGCGATCTGCCGCCCGCCGTCGTCGCGGACGCGAAGCGCGCCGTGCTGGACTGGGTGGGGTCCGCGTTGGCCGGGGCGCTGGAACCGCCGGCGCGGATGGCGCGAACGGTCGTCGCCGGGTTCGGCGCCGGCGATGAGGCGACGCTGTTCCCCGCCGAGCGCGCCTCGGCGGCCGGAGCCGCGCTGGGCAACGGGATCGCCGCTCACATTCTGGAGTTCGACGACGTCCACAAGGGCGCCACCCTGCACGCCGCCGCGCCGATCATTCCAGCGGCGCTGGCTGTGGCCGAACGGGAGGGCGCCGATGGAGCGGCGTTCCTGCTCGCCGTCGTACTTGGCTACGAGGCGGCGCTACGGATCGGCGAGGCGGTCAACCCCAGCCATTATCGCTATTGGCACCCCACCGGCACCGCCGCTACGTTCGGCGCGGCCGCCGCGGCCGGCTCGTTGCTGAGGCTGGACGAACGGCAGATGCTCGACGCCTTCGGCACGGCGGGGACGACTGCGGCCGGACTGTGGGAGTTCAACGCCGACGGCGCCATGAGTAAACATCTCCACCCCGGCATGGCCGCGTTCCACGGCGTGCTGGCGGTCGATCTCGCTCGTCGAGGATTCACCGGGGCGACGCGCATTCTCGAAGGTGCGCGCGGTTTTTTTCGGGCCATGAGCGAATGCCATGACGCCGATCGCATCACCGACCGACTCGGGACCACCTGGAAAATCTCCGAGAACTGCTACAAGCTCCACTCCTGCTGCGGCCACACCCACACCGCGATCGACGCCGCGCTGGCGCTCCGTGAAGAGATGGATTTGGGAAACCGGAGTGTCGCCCGGGAGATCGCCGCGATCGAGATCGCGACCTACGATCCCGGCTACGCCATCGTCCGCGAGGCGAACCCGCGCACGCCGTTCCAGGCCAAATTCAGTCTCGCCTACTGCGCGGCCGCCGCGCTCGCCGACGGAGCCGTGGGGCTGGCGCAGTTCGCGCCGGAACGATTCGCACCGGAGGGGACGACCGAGCCAACCATCGCGGCGCTGCTGTCGCGCGTGCGCGTGGCGGTCGATCCGGATTTGACGGCCCGGTACCCCGCCGCGTGGCCGGCGCGGGTCGCCGTCACACTGAAGGATGGACGCGAATACGCAACCGGGTTCGATTATCCGCGCGGCAATCCGGAAGCGCCGGTGACGACCGAGGAGTTGGAAGCAAAAGCGCACGCCCTGATCGCCCCCGGCTACGGCGCGCCTTTCGCCACGCGCGTTCTCGCCGCCATGCGCGTCCTGGACGCCACGCCAGACATGGCGCTGTTCGCGCGTGAGACGTTTTCCCGGGAGGTCGACTGAGCGATGGAGTTCTCCCCCACCCTCGACCTGGCCGCCTTGCGCGGCCAAGTCCGCGCCCTGTGCGCCCACTTCCCGGACGAGTACTGGCGCGCGCTCGACCGCGAGCGCGGCTATCCTGAGGCGTTCGTGCAGGCGCTCACCGAGGCCGGTCATCTGGCGGCGTTGATCCCGCGGCGCTACGGAGGCGACGGTCTCGGCATCGCCGAGGCGAGCGTCATTCTGGAGGAGATCAATCGCTCCGGCGGTCACTCTGCGGCCTGCCATGCCCAGATGTACGTGATGGGCGCCCTCGTCCGCCACGCCACCGAGGCGCAACGGGAGCGGTGGCTACCGCCGCTGGCGCGTGGCGAGTTGCGCCTGCAGGCATTCAGCATCACCGAAGCGGCAGCCGGCTCCGACACCACCGCCATCGAAACCTTCGCTCGCCGTGACGGCGACGGCTGGGTCGTCAACGGAGTCAAGAACTGGACCAGCCGCATCGAGCAGTCCGACCTGTTGCTGCTGCTGGCGCGCACCAGCCCCCGGGAGAACGTAACCGAACGCGCCGGCGGTCTCAGTCTGTTCCTGGTCGATCTGCGGGAAGCGCGCCGCGCCGGGTCGCTCGAAGTCACCCCGGTGCGCACGATGTTCAACTATGAGACGTACAAGATCGCCTACCGCGATCTGCGCCTGAATGCCGACGCATTGATCGGCGAGGAGGGCAAGGGGTTCCGCCACGTCCTGGATGGCTGGAACGCCGAGCGCATTTTGCTGGCGGCGGAGGCTATCGGCGACGGCTTCTGGTTCGTCGATCGCGCGGCCCGCTACGCCACGGATCGAGTCGTGTTCGGCCAACCCATCGGGGCGAATCAGGGGGTGCAGTTTCCGCTCGCCAAGGCCTACGCCCACGTCGTCGCCGCCGACGCCGTGCGCTGGCGAGCGGCGGAGCGCTTCGACGCCGGCGAATCGTGCGGCGAGGAAGCGAACATGGCCAAGCTGCTGGCCAGCGAGGCGAGCTGGGAAGCAGCCAACATCTGCCTCGACATCCACGGCGGCAACGGCTTCGTCGATGAGTACGACGTGGAGCGCAAATTCCGCGAGACGCGCCTCTATCAAGTCGCCCCGGTGAACAACAACCTGATCCTGGCGTTCCTGGGGCAGCATGCATTGGGGTTGCCGCGGTCGTACTGAGCGGACGTCAGGAGTCAGAGGTGAGTCGAGGGGCCGAGAAGCCACCGGCTTGAATGGGACGCCAGGTGGATGGCATCCCCTTGATTGAGAGTTGCGCGGGCGGCCGGGGTGAGTCGTCTTTTTTGTTGATGCTTGACACAAACATGGAATTGGGGATGATGGCCGTGCAGTAGGCAGATAGTGCAGTGATTTGTATCAGCAACAAGGAGGTCGCTGGTGCGATGCAATCGGTGCGATGTTCGGCTGACCATCGACATGCAGAGATGCCCGCAATGCGGCTGGCAGGTGGTGATCGAGTTGGCAATGGAACCGTTGCCATCGGCGCCTCGAATCATTCGAGCAGTCCCGCCCGTTGATGGAGATCCGCCTGCCCCGCTCGCGGGCGGAGGCTATCGGGGCGCCGGCGGGATGAATTACTTCGGGAAAGACAGACCGAAGGAGATCCAGAAACCCGGGAGTCGGAAAGGCCTGGAGCGGACCCTACCTGACCCAAAGGCCAGGGAAGTCGTGGCCACGAGAAACGTCTTCGTCGCCATTCGGCGCCGGACTGAGAAATGCTCAAAGACTCTCAACCAGAGTGCGCCGGGGACCGGTTCCCGGCGCCAATCCAGACGCGGCGCTATGTGCTGGAGAATCGAGCCCAATATCGTCATATTCGGCCAAGAGATACGATTGAGCGAGTCAAGCAAAGGCGCCCTTGATCTTCCTGATCCCAGTCCCTGGGAGCGATTTGCGAGCGGATCAGCTAGCGAGCTGGTTGAGGCGCATCGCAACGGGATCATCAAGAAATTGCTTAGAAGAGGATGGGTTCACGTGGACACTCCCCCGACTGGGTTCTCCGCCGGCTCAATCCTCCGGAAGACAGTGTTCTCCATAGAAAAGCGGGCAAAGCGGTGATAATGACGGGCTATGCGCCGATGTTGCAAGGTGGAGTGCTGGCGCATGGCTCGTTTCCGGTTGCCCGATACATGCCGGCGAACATGCGATTTCAGCGCGAACTGAAGGCGCCGGCAATGAACGGTTGACGCATCGCGTGCGATCGGGTTCCGACGAGCTCTCCCACGCAGCGCGTATCGATCGCCTTCCCGCGCTGCCGGAATGTCGAAGAGATCGTCGCAGGTCAGCCGGGACGCCGTGGCCATATCGTCCGACTTGGAGTGGTCTCCACGTATACGAAGGGCGTCGAGCATCCGACGCCCGGCCGACGTCTCATGGCGTACCATGGAGGAGTCCGGACGACGAGGCGCCCCCGCCGGGTTGGCGGCGCCGCGCCGGATGGCATTCCGAGGAGAACCTGCGATGGTTTCCACGATCGAGCGCCCGCCCGCTTCCGCCCAGCCGCCCACCGACGGCTTGACCCCCGACGATCGCGCGACGCTGGAGTCGATCGAGCGCCGCCTGCTCTGGCTTTCCACGCTCATCGTTCACCACGCCAACGTCGTTCGCCCCAATCCGGACAAGACCAAGGTCGGCGGCCATCAGGCCTCCTCCGCCTCGGTCGCCACCATCCTCACCGCGCTCTATTTCCATTATCTGCGCGCTGGCGACCGGGTCAGCATCAAACCGCACGCCGCCCCCGCCTTCCACGCCGCCCAATACCTGCTCGGGCATCTCGACCGCGCCTACTTGCCGACGCTGCGCGAGTTCGGCGGTTTGCAGGCCTACCCCAGCCGCACCAAGGATCCCGACAAGGTCGATTTCTCCACCGGTTCGGTGGGGCTCGGCGCGGTCGCACCGGTCTACGCCTCGCTGGCCGCCCGCTACGCCGACGCCCATTGGGGCGCCGTCACCTCCGATCGTTTCATCGCGCTCATGGGCGACGCCGAACTGGATGAAGGCAACGTCTGGGAAACGGTCGCTGAGGAAGCTATCCAGGGACTCGGCAACGTCATCTGGATCATCGATCTGAACCGGCAGAGTCTCGACCGGGTCATCCCCGGCGTGCGCGCGGCTCGTCTGAAGGCGCTGTTCGCCGGGGCCGGCTGGCGTGTGTTCGAAGCCAAATACGGTCTCCGGCTGGAAGCCGCCATGAGCGGTCCGGGTGGGGACGCGCTGCGCCGCCGCATCGACGAGATGAGCAACGAGGAGTACCAATCGCTGATCCGGTTGCCGGACGGAGCCGATCTGCGCCGTCGTCTCGCCGAGGCGCCCGATCCCGCCGAGCGGGAGGATATTCTCCGCAGCGTCGCCTCGGTCCCCGACGGAGAGTTGGCCGCCGTGGTCTCCAATCTCGCCGGCCACGATCTGCCCTGCGTGCTGGATGTGCTGGCCAAGGCTGACGCCGTCACCGACGGCCCCTCGGTCATCTTCGCCTACACCATCAAGGGGTACGGCCTGCCCATGGCCGGAGACCCGCTGAATCACTCCCAGTTGCTCAAGCAGAAGCAGATGGATCTCCTGCGCGAGCAATTCGGCGTGTCGGAAGATGATCTTTGGGCCGCCTTCCCGCCCGATTCTCCCGAGGGTCGCTGGTGCGCGGCGGCCGCCCGCCGGCTTGACGCGCAGCCCACCGCCACCCCTCCGCTGGTGTCGGCCGATGCGATTCCGGCGCGGCTCGATGTCGCCCAGCCGCCGGCGACCAGCACGCAGGAGGCGTTGGGGCGCATTCTCGTTCGCCTGGCCGATATTCCGGTGGTGGGCGAGCGCACGGTGACGCTCTCGCCGGATGTGGCCACCAGCACGCACCTGGCCGGGTGGATCAACAAGGTGGGCGCCTTCGCTCCCACCGAGGCCGCGTCTTACGAAGAGAGCGGCCCGGGGCTGGTGCGCTGGAAACCGGGTCCGGGCGGTCGGCACATCGAACTGGGCATCTCCGAGATGAACCTCTTCTCGGCGCTCGGTCAGTTCGGGCTCTCCTACGAACTGACCGGTCAGCACCTCCTGCCCATCGGCACCGTCTACGACCCCTTCGTCTGCCGCGGTTTGGATGCGCTCATCTACGGTCTCTACTGCGGAGCCAAGATGATTTTCGCCGGCACCCCGGCCGGTGTTTCGCTCAGTCCGGAGGGCGGCGCCCACCAGTCGGCGGTGACCGTTTCGCTCGGCATCGAGTTGCCAGATCTGGACTTCTACGAACCTGCCTTCGCCAAGGAAGTCGAGTGGATTTTCCTGGCGGCGATGCGCCAATTGTGCGACCGCGACCACGGCCGCTCGACCTATCTCCGGCTCAGCACCAAACCGATCGACCAGGCGCTGATGGCCGAGGCGCTGGCGCGGCTGGGCGAAGAGGAGATCCGCCGGCAGGCATTGCAGGGCGGCTATCGGGTCGTCGATCGGCGCGTCATTGCACCTGACCTGCCGCTGACCGACGTCGTCCAAATTGCGGCTGGCGGCATTATGCTGCCAGAGGCGATCGCGGCGGCGCGCATGCTCCATGAGGAAGGCGTGGCCGCCAACGTCATCAACGTCACCAGCGCCGAACGGCTCTATGCCGCGCTGCGCGCCGCGCGGCGCGCCCAATTGACGAATGCCCGCCGCCCGCTCGATCTCGGTCATCTGGCCACGCTGCTGCCGCGTGAGGAGCGGCGCGCCCCGATCGTAACCGTGCAGGACGCGGCCTCGCACAGTCTGGCCTTCCTGGGAGCCGTCCACGGTGCGCCGACCGTGCCGCTTGGCGTTGACGGGTTTGGCCAATCGGGTTCGCGACAGTCGCTCTACGAGTATGCCGGGATCGACCCGCGCGAGATCGTCAACGCCGCAATGTTGGCGCTGGATCTGGCCGAAGACGAGCGCTGAGCCGAGCGCGACGACAACGGGGGCGGGATGCCGCCCCCGTTGTCGTCAGTTGCAATCAACGCCACTCCGCGTTCAGGCGCCAAGACCGGCGGCCTGCCGGGGCGTCCCGATCGATTGGGCGGTCCGGGGCGCTTCGCCCGTCTCCGGCTCGGTTCGCCCCTGGTAGGAGCCGCGCACCAGACGGCGCAGCAGCAGCACGAATTCGTCATCGTGATGACCGCCGCCCAGCCAGATATTCATGCTTCGGTTGCCAGCGACGCCCTGCAGTCGAACGCCGCCCGGTCGCCGCGCCACACCGCCGAACTCGGTCCAGCGCCGCGACTCGCCCCGCCCGAGTCGAATGCTCTGCGCGGTCAACGTATAGGATGTCGGCAGCGCCAGCAGCGCCGCACCGCCAATCACGACAACGGCGAGCGCGGCTTCATTCGTCCAACCGAGTCGCCAGCCGGCGATGGCCGCCGCCAACAGCAGCGCCACCTGTCGGCCGAACAGGCGCAGGCGCGCAAGGGTCAACAACCGCTCGCGATGCAGCACATGCTTGGGCGGAGCCTGCTCCCACGGTCGATACACCTGCGCCACCAGCAGCAGGAGCGCCGCGGCGAGGGCCATATTGCCAATCAACATCAAACTGAACCTCGCAGCCGCCGGCTGACTCCGACCTTCGCGGGCGCACCGGGCGGCATCGGAAATCGCACAAGGGAACGGAGCCAGACCGGGTCAGGACGCCGATGAGGCGGTCTGGACGGGTTTCCCCGCGATGCCTCCGAATGGACCGCGGGCATGCCCTCCCTGGCGACCGCGCATCTCCGGATTCCGGACCTCGGCGTCCCCGCGCCAGACCTGCCATGGTCGCGCGGGAGGCAGGAACTTGCCCGTGCAATTATCCCAGATTCGGCCGGATGCGTCCGCTCCGGCAGGCGTACGGACGCACCCGACGGCGGGCATGCGCCGCCGGGCAACCTGCATGACGACCGCGAGCGCACTGGCGCGGAGCAATTGCACTCCGGCTCACCCGACCAGTCTCTGCAAATCAGCTACCGTTGCGAGACGGCATTCGGGTCGCACAGGAGGAGCGTGGGGTGGATCTCGATCGGGACGCGAAGAAAACGGTGCTGCGCGACATCACCTACGGGCTCTACGCGGTGACGGCCGCCCACGCGGGCGAGCGCGGCGTGTTCACCGCCAACTGGCTGACTCAGGTCTCATTCGAGCCGCCATTGGTCGCGCTCTCGGTGGAGAACGCCAGCAGCTCGTTGCCGCTGATCGCCGCCAGTCGCCTGTTCGCCATCTGCCCCTTTGCCGACGACCAGCGCGAATTGGCCGCAGCGTTGGGCCGACCCAAGGCGCGCGTCGGCGACAAGTTCACCGCGCTCGATCTACGGACGCACGAGAGCGCCAGCGGAGTCCCGGTGCTGACCGACACCCTCGGCTATGTCGTTTGTCGGGTGACGGGCGAGTTGCCGGCGGGCGATTCGATTCTGTTCCTCGCCGAAGTGATCGAAGCGCAGGTGTTCCAGGAGGGCGCTCCGCTGACGATGCGCGAGGCGGGATTCCGCCATGCCGGGTAGATCGCGCACCGCCGGCGGGCACGGGGCAATAGCGAGGGAGTGACGGCGCGGTCTCGCCCCAACTCACCGGGGCGAGACCGCCTGCGATTGGCGGATCGGCGCTCCGGTCAGCGAGCCGGTTCGCCGGAGAGTTCTTCCTGCTCCTCGGTGGCGGATTCTTCGTCATATTCGCCGGCGATGTCGCCCTCGTCATCGCCCGAGTCATCGCTCGTATCGTCGCTGGTGTCATCGCTGGTGTCGTCGCTCGTATCGTCGTCGCTCTCATCTTCTTCGACGAGATCGTAGGCGCCGATCGCGACGATGTGCAGATCCTGCAGCACGTCGTAGGTAGCGAACGACGTATCAGCGAAGTCGATGTCGCCACGAACGTATTGGATGAAAATATCCGTGAGATCCTCGGCGAGGCTACGCGCCAGCGATTCCTGTTCCGCCGGATCCTTCACGTCATCGGCGGGCGCCTGCCCGTTGTCGTCCAAGGCGCGGTCCCTTCTCCCCGTCTCGGGGCAATCGGCTCGGCGGGTCGTCCCCACGCGAATTGTCGCCTAGCCGCCGCTTTTATGGCAGGTCTGGAAACGAGTCAGGAGTCGGGGATCAGACGTCAAATGCAACGAACGACGCGCAACTCCCGCACGAGTCCGGTTCGCGCTCGTCTCTCTCCTCCTGATTGCTGACTCCTGACTTCTGTCTCGTCCCCCCGTATACTCGCCCGATGTCGATCGTGCGCCGGCTGGGCGCGCCAATTCCAGGCATCGAGGTTCCACCGCGTGGGACAGTCCCTACCGCCAACACGCGTCCTTAACCAGCGCGGGTCCGCCGAAACGACCGACGCGCCGGTCTCCGTGGCTGTCATGGACGGCAACGGGCGCATCGAAACGACTCCGAGTCAGGCGCCGGGGGTTCGCAATCAGCAGTCAGCAGTCGGAGACCCGGGAACGGCGGAACAGCCATTCCGGTTGCGGATCACGCTGGAGGGGCTGCTCTATCTGGCGGCGATCGTCGCCGCCGCGCTAACGCGCTTCTGGGATCTCGGCTCCCGCGCGCTGCACCACGACGAGAGTCTGCACGCCTATTTCTCGTGGCTCTACGCCACCGGTCAGGGGTACACCCATGACCCGCTGATGCACGGGCCATTTCTCTTCCACGCCAACGCGCTGGTCTATCTGCTGCTCGGCGCCACCGACGCATCCAGCCGCTTCTGGCCGGCGCTGCTCGGCACGGTGCTGGTCGCTCTGCCGTGGTTCCTGCGCGGACCGCGCCATCTCGGTCGCTGGGGGGCGCTGGCCGCTTCGTTTCTGCTGCTGATCAGCCCGACGCTACTCTATCAGGAGCGCTACATCCGCCACGATATCTTCACCGTGGTCGGGTCGATGGTTCTATTCATCGGCATGGTCCGCTACGTGGAGCGACCGCGGCGCCGCTGGCTGATCGTGATGGGGGCGTCGCTCGGCTTCCTGATCGCCAACCATGAGATCGTCTTCGGCATCGCCGCCATTTTCGTCGCCACCCTGATCGGCGCCCTGCTCTGGGGGCAATTGCGCCCGCTCATCCCGCTGCTGGCCGCATCCGGGGTCGCCGCGCTAACGCTGATCGCCAAATTGCCGACTTGGACCGGCCGCCCGTTGCCGACCATCCCCTGGAGCGGTCCCACCCAGCAGCAGCAGATCGACTTCTACCAGAGCCTGCTGACCAACCCGCTGCCATGGGCGCTGCTGCTGCTGGCGATCGTCACGATCGCCGCCGCCGCGCTGCTGCTGCGCGACCGGCGCGACCCGGAGCGCGTTTCCGAAGGATGGATCCCCGCGCTGCTGGGCGACAGCGAACCCGGCACGGTCGCCCATGCGGTCAACGCCGCCTGGGCGGACCGGACCGGGCTCGGCATCGCGGCGGCCGTGTTCGGCGTCATCTTCGCCGTGTTCTTCACCAGCATGTTCACGAACGTCTACGGGCTCGCCACCGGCACCATCGCCACCGACGGCACGCTCCTCTACTGGCTCGGCCAGCACGATTACCGGCGCGGCGAGCAACCCTGGTTCTACTACCTGCTGCTGTTTCCCCAATACGAGCCGATCGCGGTGTTGTTCGGCACGGGCATGATGATCGCTGTCGGCTGGCAGGCGCTGCGGGTCGCGCTCGGGCGAGCGGCGGGACCGCGCTTTTTCTTTCATATGGCGCTGGCGCTCTGGTACGTCGGCATCTTCCTGGCGCTCTCCTGGGCCGGCGAAAAGATGCCCTGGCTGATCGTTCACATCACCTTGCCGGCGCTGCTGCTGGCCGCCGCGCTCATCGGCGCGCTGGTCGAGCGATGGCAGGCGGCGCGGCGACCGAGCGCGGCTGGTTGGTTGACGACGGCGCTGCTGATTGCGGCAATCGGCTGGTTCTTCATCGCCGGGCGGCTCACGTACGGCGAGTTCGTCCCGTCGCAGACGCCTGGCGGTTGGTCGCGCGCCGTCGCACCCGATTCGGCCGCCGTCTGGTGGCTGCTAGCCGTGCCCCCACTGGTCGCGCTGCTGGCGGTCGGGGCCGGTTGGGTTCGCCTGGGAACGCGAAGAACTGGAGAAGCAACGTTGACCGCGGTGCTGGCGGGATTGACGCTGCTGCAAATCCACGGGGCCTGGCGGATGACCTATCTCGAAGGCGACATCCCCAAGGACATGCTGATCTACACCCAGACCTCGCCTGACGTGAAACGCATGACCGATGAATTGACCCAACTGTCGGAGCAGATCACCGGCGGCAAGGATCTGGAAATCTGGTACGACGACAACAACGGCGTCTCCTGGCCGATGCAGTGGTATCTGCGTGATTTCCCCAATCGCCATCTGTACAGCGGCAGTCTCAGCGCCACCCCGACCGCCCCGATCGTGCTGGTCGGCGGCGACAACGTGGGTCACGTCTCTCCCTACATGAGCGACTACACGGCGCAGGAGTACGTGCTGCGCTGGTGGTTCCCGGAGGACCCGGTCTACCGCAACTTCGCTATCGCGCCGGAACTCAACCCGGGGCGTTCGGCGTGGAAATCCGCCAGTGCGCCGGACGACCAGATCGCCATCCTGCGCTCGGTCGGCAGCAGTCTCGCCCAACTGCTGACGCCGGAAGGTCAGCAGCGGGTCTACCGTCTCGCCATGTATCGCGATTTGCCGGCCCGCATCGATGCCTATCGGTACACGCTCTACGTGCGGAACGACCTGCTTCCGCGATTCAATCAGATACGGTACGGACGATGACGGAGGCCAGCGGTCGAGCGGCCGAGCGGCCGAGGA
>JADLCW010000435.1 GCA_020847015.1 Thermomicrobiales bacterium
AATCACGCCACCGCAAGAAGGCGGAGCGGATGGAACCGGGCGACAAGCTCGTGTTCTACCTGACCGGCAAGAAAGCCTTCGCGGCGGTCGCCACGGTGGAGTCGCCCTACTTCGAAAGCAGCGAACCCATTTGGCGCGCCAAAGACCCGAAGAAGGCGGCCGAGGAGTACCCGTTCCGAGTCAAGATCTCGCCCGATCTGATTCTGGGTGCGGAGCACGCGGTTCCGGCGGAAGGCATTGCCCGCCGCATGGAGTACGCAAAGAAGTGGCCGGCCGCCCACTGGACGCTGGCGTTCCAGGGCAACGTGCACGAGATCGGCGCGACTGACTACGCATTGATCCGCGGCGAGATGGCCGCGGAACTCGCCGGCGCGGAAGGACCGGATGGCGACTGAGGGGCCGATCGGCGCCAGCGCCGCGCCGGCTCAGTGGCGGGTGCATTTGTGCACCGGTCCGAACTGCACGGCGCGCGGCAGCCGTGAGTTATTCCCGGCGCTGGAGGCGGCGCTGCGCCGCGCCGGCATTGCCGAGCGGGTGGAGGTGATCGCCTGCACCTGTCGCGACCGCTGCGACTATGGCCCATCCATGAATGTCTATCCGGGACCGGTGTTCTACAACGAATTGACCCCGGCGGCGCTCGATGAGATCGTGGAGCGCCACCTGAAAGGTGGCGACGTGGTTGAGAGATGGCTGTTTCATCCGCGCCGGCGCCAACGGGCCGGGTGCGGCGGGGCGATCGTTTCGCGACGAGAGGGGGCGTGGTGAGCGCGACAGTGACGGTGCGGACGCGACCGGGGGCGGCCTACGTGCTGGAAGCGGACGACGGCCGCCATCAATGGCTGGCCGACGAGCCGATCGAGGACGGTGGAGACGATGCCGGCCCCAACCCCTACGAACTCCTGTTGTCCGCGCTGGGCGCCTGCACGACGATGACATTGGTGCTGTACGCCCGCCGCAAGGGATGGCCGCTGGAGGGCGCGACGGTGACATTGCGCCACGCGCGCAAGCGCACCGAAGCGATCGACGGCTCCGCCGGCGAGCGTTGGGAAGAGATCGAGCAGGAGATCGACCTGGACGGGCCGTTGGACGACGCGCAGCGACATCGCCTGCTGCAGATTGCCGGCAAGTGCCCGGTGCACAAGACGCTGGTCGGAGACGTGCGCATTCTCGATGTGTTGGCTCCGATTCCCGAGCCGGTGTGAGCGCGACAGGGAGACGCACAACGGCCGCCCGGAGGGGCGGCCGTTGCCTGCGGTGGAGATGGGGGGAGTCGAACCCCCGTCCAGAACTGCCTGCCGAACGTATCCTACACGCTTAGTCGGCGTTTTTTGTGCCGCTTGGAACCCCCGCCGACCGGGTTTCCGTGCGGTGAGCCAGACTGTCTTTGGCGGCCGCGCTCTGGCGAACTAGGCTGCCGCACTCTCCCTGAATGACGCCCGTACCCACCCCCGGAAGAGGGAAGAGCGGACGGACGCGCTACCTAGAGGTCTGTGACTTAGGCAGCGAAAGCAAGAGGCTGGTTCGCAGCTCTTGGGTGCCCGTTTTTACGAGGCCTCGGGCGCCTCGGCGTGCAACGGTCTGACGAACAACCCTGTCGAAACCAAACATCCCCATGTCGAGCCTGTGCTCGAACACCCGCAAGTATACCACGCGCCCGGTCCGCCGATCGGCCGAAATCCCCTTTCCGAGGCGGCGCGTTCCGGCGTAGCATTGCCGCCATGAGGAAATCGACCGTCGCCTCCGCGCCCCGGAAGCCGGGTTCGGCGCTGACCGCCTGGCGGTTGGCCATCCGCCCCAAAACGCTGCCCGCTGCGGTGGCGCCCATTCTGGTCGGCACGGCCGTCGCCTGGCGGGAGGGCGGATTCCACGTCGTGGCGGCGCTGGTCGCGTTGGCGGTGGCGCTGCTGTTGCAGATCGCGTCCAATCTCGCCAACGACGTGCTCGATTTCAAGAAGGGAGCCGACACCCACGCCCGCGTCGGTCCCACCCGGGTGACCCAAAGCGGACTGATCGCCCCGTCGCGGGTGGTCGCCGCGACCATCGTCGTGCTGGCGCTGGCGACCCTGGCCGGGTTGTATCTGGTGTGGCGGGGCGGCTGGCCGATGCTGCTGCTGGGCGCGCTGGCGTTGATTTCGGCGGTCGCCTATACCGGCGGCCCGGCTCCGCTCGGGTATCTGGGATTGGGGGAGGCGTTCGTGTTCCTCTTCTTCGGGCTGGTCGGGGTGGCCGGCAGCGCGTACGTGCAGACGCTGACGCTGACGC
The DNA here is from genome assembly GCA_020847015.1 of Thermomicrobiales bacterium. GTDB lineage: Bacteria > Chloroflexota > Chloroflexia > Thermomicrobiales > UBA6265 > CADCWF01. Next base: position 2,263 of record JADLCW010000435.1, read on the forward strand.
CGCTGGCGCTGTGGGCCTCGCTTCCCATCGGGTGTCTGGTGACGAACATTCTGGTCGTCAACAATCTGCGCGACATCGCCACCGATCGGGTCGCTGGCAAGAAAACGCTGGCGGTGCGGCTGGGGGCTGCTGGCGCGCGTGGGGAGTATCTGGCGCTGCTGCTGGCCGCCTATTTGACGCCGCTCGGGTTGTGGTTTGGCGCGGAGATCGGGCGCTGGTGGTGGTTGCCCTGGCTGACCGCGCCGATCGCGGTCGGCGTGGCGCGCGGGGCGTGGGCAACCGAGGGGCGGGCGCTCAATCCGCTGCTGGGAGCGACGGCGCGATTGGCGCTGCTGTTCGCCATCCCGTTCGCCGGGAGCATCGCGTGGTGACGGATCGGCCCCAATCTTCGCCGGGCGCGCTGCGCTCGCGCGACGACGTGCAAGAGATGTTCGGTCGCATCGTCGCCCGCTACGATCTGATGAATCGGCTGATGACCGGCGGCCTGGATGTCGCCTGGCGGACGTTGACGGTGCGCCGCGCGCTGGCGGGCTACGCGGCGGGAACCGCCCGCGCGCTCGACCTGGCGACTGGCACCGGCGACTTGGCTATTGCACTGGCGAAGGGAGGCGC
>JADLCW010000436.1 GCA_020847015.1 Thermomicrobiales bacterium
CGAAGGTCAGGATGCCGACGATGACGCCAGCGATGCCGACCAGCAATTCGGCCCACCAGCGCTGGTTCTCACCGTGCGAGGCGATGCCGGCGATGATGGCGAACACGCCGTTGACGAGCGCATAGGCGCCGAACAGAAATACGAGAAACAGCAGCGCGGCTCCCGTGAAAAACCAGGCGAGGATGCCGAAGATAATCGCCAGCACCCCGCGCAGGACGAATGTCCACCAGTTGCGCGCCAGTGTATCGAGCATCGTCATCGAGAAACCTCCTGTCGCCATGATGAACCGGTGCGCCAGGCAGCGCGGGATCGCCCGAGAGCCGCGAGCGCCGAGCCGCGGCGCCGTCGTGCACGGTGATGCGAAAACCGTGCCGTCGATCTCACGCGGCGGGGTATCCTGCCGCTCGGGCAGGTGGTTCGTTGCGTTCGTCCAGTCGAGGAGCGCCGATGGAGTTCATCCCGATCGTTGAATTTGCCGGCCGGGTCATGGAGGCGGTCGGGGTCACCATCATCGTCGTTGGCGCGCTGCTGGCGCTCGCCAACTTCCTGCGGAGTCTGACGCGCCAGGGCGGAGCCGCTGCCGCTTACCGGACGGTGCGCACCGGCGTGGCGCAGGCGATTTTACTGGGGCTGGAGTTTCTGGTCGCTGGCGACATCATTCGCACGGTGGCGGTTGAACCGACCTTCGCCAATGTCGGGGTGCTGGCGATCATCGTGTTGATTCGAACCTTCCTCAGTCTGGATCTGACGATGGAGATCGAGGGCCGCTGGCCCTGGCAGGCGTCCGGGCAGACGGGCGCGGACACCGACGCCTGACACCGCGCCGCACGATCGCCGCTCCCATTCGCTGGCACGATCCGCGCGACATCCGTTGGCGTGGGGCGCGGCGCATTCGGCCGCGTCCGAACGAACGGAGGTCGATCATGGCCCAGCACAATCGCGACAAGAAGCCGAACCCGAACATCGACGTGGCCGGCGAGCATGGCGGCGACACCGGACCGTCGTCCGTGCGCGGCACCGGCGTTCAGGCCGAGAAGGGCGACTGGCGGCGCACCAGATCGGCCGATACTGGTCCCACGCGCCGCGGCTCCCAAGGCGCCGATGCGCCGCACGGCAAGCGCAACGGATCGGAGAGCAACGCGAGTTGAACGCGGGTCCCGAGTGCGGGCGAGCGCGCCGCGCGGCGTCCGCGCTTGCCCCGCGACGCCCCACTCGGATCTCTGCGTGTGACTCGTGACCCCCCCCCCGTTCCCCCGCGGCACGTCTTGACACCCGAGGCGCACCTCCCTAGACTCCTGAAAATAAGAACATATGTTCTTGTTTCGGCCGGGATTCCCGGTCAAGGAGACGGGACGACATCATGGGCAAGCCGGAATCCGGGCGGGCCGGCGGGCCGGGAGCGACGCCATTCCGCTGGGAGTGCTCCTGCCGCCAACCGCCGGTGCTGCTCGGCACGTTCGATGCCGAGGGCCGAATCAATCTGAAGGTGCGCGACCGCTATTGGCGAGTGCTCGATGGCGTGGTGGAAACGTTGTGCCCGCGCTGCGGTTCCGCCCATGCGCTCGGCCCCCTCGCTCCGCTGGGGACCGACGCCGCTCCGCCCGCCGAGCGAACCCCGGACTGCGGGGTGGGCTGAGCGCACCTGCGCCACATCCCGATTTGCGTTCCCTCGCCCCGGAACCGGCCGGGGCGGGCGGTGTTTTGAGCCCCGAAGGGCCTCCAGAGCGCGCATGCGCCGAACCAGGCGTCCCATCACGGACCCATCGTTCGCCCGGCATCGGCCGGGTCGGTTGGAGGCCGCTCCATGGCGCATGTCCAACGTTCTTCGTCTGCCGCCGAATCTGGTTCATCGGTTGACGCCGCGGAACCCATTCCGGCGGCGCCGCTGTTTCTCCCCGAAGCACCCGTCGACGAGGCGGGCGCTATCTGGCTCACCCGGCAGGCGCATGCGCTCCGCGCCGGCGACCCAGCCGCGCCGGAGGCGCTCTGGCGATCGCTGGAGCCGCGCATTCGGGTGTGGGTCGAGCACTGCCTGCGCTGCTATGGCGGCGACCGCTCGCCGCGTCGCGACGGCCGCCCATGGCTGGCCGAGGACCTGCGGCAAGAGGGATTCCCGGTATTGTTGGCGATCGTGGCGGACTGGTCGGGCGAGGGGTCGTTCCTGCCATGGCTGCTGACGTTGGGACCGCGCCGCATGGCAGGAGCCTGGTGGGCGTTGGCTCCCCGCGAGGAGCCGTTGCCGTTGCCCGGCGCCCCGCTCCTGCTGCCCGATGGCAACGCCGATGACGCGCTGGCGGTCGCGCTGCTGGAAGGATTGGCCGCCGCCATGGAGCCGCTCGATGCCGGGCTGCTGCTGGGGCACGTGCGCGACGGTCAACCGGTGACGGTCGTCGGGGCGCGGTTGGGTCTGAGTCGCGGCGCGACGACTCGCCACTGGAACCGCATCCGGGCGGAACTGCGGGAGGTGCTGCGCGGCCGGATGGACGACGAGTGAGATGGAGGCGGCGCCGCCGCATGCCGCGCGGCGCGATCGGGCGCGGCGCTTTGCGGCCGTATCGCTTCGGCCGCTGTCGCCCAGGATCTCGCCGCCGCGCTAGCGCCCCCGCCGATTCGGCCGGCCACGGCTATGCACGTAGTCGGGCCGGCCACGACGACGATAATCCTCGGCGTCGATCAGCACGTCGCGGGTGAGACCGCGGTCGAGCAGGCGGGAGACGATCCGCTCGTCCAGATCGCGCAGATCGTGATTGGAGGTGACGATCGTCGGCAGCCGCTCATTGTAGCGGTGATTGATCAACTGATACAGCTTCTCGCGGGCCCAGGGGGTGGTGTTCTCGGTGCCCAGATCGTCCAGCACCAGCAGGAAGGCTCCGCGAATCATGGCGAAGCGCTCGTCGTAGGCGACGCCGTGACTGGGATCGAAGGTGGCGCGCAGATGATCGAGCAGGTCGGGCACGACGGCGAAAATGACGTTGCCGTTGCTCTTTTGCACCTCCTGCGCGACCGCCACCGCGAGGTGCGTTTTGCCCGCGCCGCAACCACCATGCAGGAACAACCAACCATCGGGTTCGCGAGCGTAGGCCGTCGTCAGCGCAAACGCCGCGTCGGTGCCGGCCGCCGGTTCGAAATCGTCGAAGGTATGGTGGGTGAAGGCGTCGAGATTGGAGATGCGCCGCTTGTCCTCCTCCAGCCGCAGTTCACGCCGGTGCAGGGTGCACTCGCACGGCCACAACCGCCCGAAGTGCGGGTGGCCAACCGGCACGTCGAGACGCACCCAGCCGGCATCCTTGCACACCGGGCAGGCGTAGCACGGCTCGGCAGCGGGGCGATCGCTCGCGGCGCCGATGGGAATGGAGATGGTGGAGAGCACGTCGCCAATTCGTTTCATGGTTTCACTACCTGCCGTCGACTGCGCGCCCCTGCACGGCCCATTGTTCCAGAATCCGCTGCACATAGCGCCAGGAGCGCCGGTTGTAGGCGACCGCCTCGGCGATAGCGTCCTCGATCCAGTCCTGCGGGTAGGTCTCCAGGGCGTCCACCAGATGGTCGGCGATCAGCGGCGTCAGCAACCCGATGTTCTGTTCGTAGAGCCGAAACACATTGGGGCGCTCCGGTTCCACGGCAGGAGCGCGGTCGTCGGTCCAGATCGCCGGCGGTGGGATCGCCGCGCCCCGGCTCATCGCCGCGATCAGCCCCTGGTTGACCGGCGTATTGACATAGTACCAAAGCCGCCGCTCGCTCTCCCGCTCTGCCGCGAAGCAGAGCAGCGTACCGCGCCCCACCGCCAGATCCAGCCCCTGCACGATGCGGCGATCCGGCTCGCGCGGACTGCCGGTCACCCGCAGCGCGCTTCGCAGCGGGCGATCGCGCAGGATCGCCTCGTGGCTGACCGGGGATTCCAGTCCGCCCGCCTCGGCAGCGAGCTTGAAGACGGTCAGGGCGACCTGCGCCTCGGCCATCTCGGTGATCTGCGGCAGCACATCGGTGAAGAAGGCGCGCGGAATGGGCACCGCCGGGTCGGTGGCGACCAGGAAGCCGCCGAAGCGGCGAGTCATGAGGGTGGCGCGGGCGCGGGCCGGGTCACGATGAGACCCCCGGCTCGCGATACAGTTCGAGATCGGCGAAGCGCGCGGTGCGGTCGAAGAAGCGCAAGTTGATCGTGCCGACCGGCCCGTTGCGGTGTTTGGCGACGATGATTTCGGCGATCCCCTTCTTGTCGCTGTCTTCCTCGTACTTGTCCTCGCGGTAGATGAACATCACGATATCGGCGTCTTGCTCGATAGAGCCCGATTCGCGCAGATCCGAGAGCATCGGGCGGTGGTCGGAGCGGCTTTCCACGGCGCGGGAGAGTTGGGAGAGCGCGATCACCGGCACGTTCAGCTCGCGCGCCAGTCCCTTGAGCCCGCGCGAGATTTCGGAGATCTCCTGCACCCGGTTCTCGCTGCGGCGGGCGCTCATCAGTTGCAGGTAGTCGATCACGACCAGATCCAACCCGTGCTCGGCTTGCAGACGGCGCGCCTTGGAGCGCACATCCATGATGTTGGCTCCGGCCTGGTCGTCGATGTAGATGGCTGCCTCGGCCAGGCGGCCGAAGGCGCGACTGATGCGATCCCACTCGCCGTCGTCGATCTGGCCCAGCCGCAGCCGGTGGGAATCGACCCCGGTTTCCATCGACAACAGCCGCTGCACCAGTTGCTCGGCCGACATTTCCAGGCTGAAGATGCCGACCGTCTTGGCGTTGGCCACGGCCGCGCCGTAGGCCATGCCCAGCGCCATGCTGGTTTTGCCCATGCTGGGCCGCGCCGCCAAAATGATCAGATCGGAGCGCTGCAAACCGCCGGTGAGTGAATCCAGATCGTTGAACCCGGTGGGGACCCCGACCAGTTCGCCGCGATTCTGTTGCAGCACGTCGATCTGGTCGAAGAATTTGTTGAGCACTTCGGCGATGGAGACGAAGTCGCGCGTTTGGCGCTTCTGCGACACCTCGAAAATGGCGCGCTCGGCGGCGTCGAGCGCGTCTTCGGTGTCGATGCCCTCCTGAAACCCGATGCCGACGATTCTGGCTCCGGCGTCGATCAACCGGCGCAAGGTGGCGGTGCGCTCGACGATGCGGCCGTAGTACTCGACGTGGACGGCGGTCGGCACCGCATTGATGAGCGAGGTCAGGTAGGCGACGCCGCCGACGGTGTCCAGATGGTCGCGCCGACCCAATTCGTCGGAGAGGGTGATGAAATCGGTCGGTTCGCGCCGGTTGTACAGATCGACCACAGCACGGTAGATCGTGCCGTTGGCGGGGTGGTAGAAGTCCTCCGGTTTGACGAGGGCCGCCACCCGGATGATGGCGTCGCGGTCGAGCAGCAGGCTGCCCAGCAGCCCCTGTTCGGCATCGAGATTGTGGGGGGGCAGCCGCTCCGCGGCCGGCGCTGTGGTGACCATCCGGCGTGCCTCGTCTGGATCGGCCGGCGGGTCGGCGCTCCGGGGGTGTGCGATGCATGATAACGCCCCCGGCGGGCGGCGGGGCGGCGCCCGTCGGGGGAAACGACGCGTGAGCCGCTTAGCCCTTGCCTTCCATCTCCGCGTCGACCTCGGCGCCCTTGCCTTCCATATTCACTTCCAGCACCGGGCCGCCGACCGTCCCCGGGTTGCCGTCGGCGCCGGGGACGCCGTCCGTCCGCGGTGTGTCGGGGCCTTCAGCGATTGTTTCCGTTCGGCTGTCGTCGTGCTGGCTGCCCGGCTGGGGGCGCCCCGCCGCGCCGGGTGATTGCTTGCGGGCGCCGTCGCTCATGCTTCCGCTCCGTCCGAAGTCGTCTCGGCTTCCGCCGCCGGCTGCTCGGCCGGGGCGGTCTCGACGACGGGGGACGCAATGATCGTGCCGTCTTCGGTCTCACCGCGCACCGCAACGGTGACGGTGGGCCGCAGACGACCGATGAGGTGCACGGCGACGACGTGGTCGCCGACGGTCCGCAGCGGTTCCTCGAGCACGACCTTGCGGCGGTCGATCTCCTCGCCGACCGCGGCGCTCAGCTTCTCGGCGATGTCGGCGCCGGTGATCGAGCCGAAGAGGCGGCCCTGCTCGCCGGAGCGAGCGGTGAACTCCAGCCGCTGACCGTTGATGCGGTCGGCCAGCGATTGCAGCTGCTCCTCCTGTCGGACGAGCTTGCGCGCCTTGACGGCGAGGTTGTGCTCGGCGGTTTTGGCCTCGCCGGGAGTGGCGACGACGGCCATCCCCTGCGGGATCAAATAATTACGGGCGTAGCCATTGGAGACGTCCTGGATCGTGCCGGCCTCGCCCAGCTTCGGCACATCCTGTCGCAGCACTACTTTCATCGTGTGTTACTACCTTCCCAGCACATGCAATTCTGCCGCGGAACGGGGCAAACGCGGCGGCGCGGGCGGTGTACGTACACTCCCGGAAACCACCGTTAACTATACGTGGCGGCGCGCCGCCTGACAATC
>JADLCW010000437.1 GCA_020847015.1 Thermomicrobiales bacterium
ACGGTCAACAACGCCTATATCGGCGCGGACGGGGCAGCCAGCACCGCCGACGGTTCCGGCGGCGATGAAAACGCGGCGACCAGCGGCGGCGACCTGGTGCTCACCACCGACGAATCGAGAACCGGCGCCTACGTGGGGGCCGGCAATGGCGGTTCCGCTGAGAGCGATGCCTCCGGCGGCGGGTTTTCGTCGCCATTGGACCCCGACGGAAACCCGATTCCGATCGTCGAGACTGGCGACAATGCCGGCAGTTCCATTGCGGTCGGCAATGTCGTGGCCGGCGACGGCACGACGCTGGTTGAAATCTATGGCGGTGACACCGCGGTCGCGATGGACACGTCATTCTCCGTCAGCGGCGGCATCGCCGATGCTGACGCGAGCGGCGGCGATCGCAACGCGGCCGCCGCCAGCGGTGCGACCGGAAGTTCCCACGCTCGCACGGTCGCCGCCGGTGATGGCGGCTCCGCATCCGCTTCGGCGACCGGCGGCTCAGCTCCCATCGGCACGATCCTGGGCGGGCGCAACCGCGGCGCCGTGATCGATGTGGGGTCTGTGACCGGCGGCAGTGGGTCGGGCGCTGGCGATGCGCTGGTGCGCATCCACGGCGGCGCCATGAACGTCGCGACCATTTCGACCCACCGGGTCGCGACTGGTGGTTTCGCGGTCGGCCATGCCATGGGCGGCAGCGGCAACGTCGCCTTGATCAACAGCGTCGGCCCGGCGGTCGCTATGGGCGGCAATGGCGGCGACGCCGCCAGCGAGGCGAACGGCGGCGTCGCCACGATCGGCCGAGTTAACGGCGAATTGTTCAGCCAGATTGGCGGCTGGAACCGAGGCGCCACCATTAGCCTTGGCGCGGTGAACGGGGGAGACGGGGCAGGAGTTAGCCAGGGCGGCGACGCGACAGTGGGGATCTATGGTGGCGACATTGTCGCCTCGGCGACCTCTCTGGAGAACCCGGCCTATGCTGCGATGAATGTTGGGGCCAATATTACGGCCCAGAACGTCGTTGCGGGCGATGGCGGCGCGGGCGGGCAAGGCGGCGACGCCACGTTATTTATCGACGCGGGGAGCATCGCTGGTTTGGCGAGCGCGCCGGCGGGAGCCGACGCGGGCGACAATGTCGGCTCCCGCATCATGGCTGGCAATGTCATCGGCGGTGATGGCGAGAGCGGCATCGGCGGGGACGCGACGGTGCTGCTGGACGCCGGCGACACACTTGCCGCGGGGAACGGCTTCGAGATTACTGCGCCGGAGAGCTCCGGCAATATCCCGACTTCGGGTCCGGGACGCGGCGCCTCGGCGTCTGCCGGCGACGGCGGGGTTGCCCTCGCCGCCGCGGAAGCCGGATCCGCCGCCACGGGCAAGATATTCGCGGGCGACAACCGCGGCACGACGATGATGATTGGCGATGTGCTTGGCGGAACCGGTATTGGCGGCGAGGGCGGCGACGCCACGGTCGCCATCACCGCAACCAACATCACGGCTCTGTTCGAGGCGAGTGTGAATGTCGATGGCGGCGCTGCCGCGGCCGAGGCGGCTGGCGGAGCCGGCAACACGGCCGCGTCGCTTCACGAAGGCGCCCGCGCGGCCGCCGGGACGGGCGGCGTGGCGAACGCCGACGCGCGCGGCGGCGTGATCCTCATTGGCGACATCTATCTCGGCGGCAACGATGGCGGTGTTATCTCCGTCGGTCCCGTGACTGGCGGAAGCAGCCGCCACGGAATCGGGGGCGACGCGACGGTGCGCATGGATGGTGGATCGATTGTCGCGGCGGTGATTCTCGATCTCGAAGCCAAGGGCGGCGAGGCGAACGCGGCGGCCAACGGCGGCAGCTTCAATGCGGCGCTGATCGAGGGCGACGGAACCACCCTGGCCGGAACCGGCGGCATCGCCACGGCCAACGCCCAGGGCGGTCTGATCCGGATCGGCGACATCGAGATCGGCAAGAACTCGGGCGCCTCACTGAGCGTCGGCGCCACGACTGGCGGCGACGGAAGCTGGGGAGGCGTCGGCGGCGATGCGACGTTGCGTGTCGACGCCACCGATATTGCCGCCATCGTCGAATTGCACGTGCAGGCGAACGGCGGCGTGGCCGACGCCCGCGCCAACGGCGGCGGCAACAACGTCGCCGGGTTGCACGAGGATGGCCGCGTGCGCAGCGAGCGCGTGGCCGTGCTCAGCGGGACTGGCGGCGTGTCGCTCGCCAACGCGAATGGCGGCGAGATTTCGATCGGCCACATCCAGACCGGCCGCAACATCGGCAGCGTGGTCAGGTTCGGGAATATCGCGGGTCGCGATGCGGGAGCCGGCGAGTTCGGCCGATCGGATGTCAATAGCCGCTTTGGCGGCACGTTGACTGTCACCACCATAGCGGTGATGCGGACGAACGGCGGGGAGTCCAATTCCATTGCCGATGGCGGCAGCAACAACGTGGCCATGATCGATGCCGACGCGACGACGACGATTGGGGTAGTGGTCGCCGGCGCCGCGGACGCGGCTGTCTCAGAGGCGAACGGCGGCGCAATCGGCGTGTCGCGCATCGACGCCGGGAAGAACGCCGGAGCGCCATTTCTGGAGCGCGATCGCGAAACTTCGCGGCGGGGCGAGCGCGTCGGATCGGCTGGCAATGCGGCGCCGTAGCGTCTCGCCCAAACTGACGCGCGGGCGGTGTGGAGGCCTCGACGAGCGCGGTGTCTGGCGCCTCCAGCGTCGGCGCGGTCAATCATCGGGTTGTCAGGCCACGCCTCGATGACCTCCGAATGCCGGCTCGGATGCGCTGCTTGTCGCGGCGCCTGGAGCCGCCTTCGATCCGGGCGCTGAATCAGCCGAGCGCAGCCGCCAGCACGATGGAGCTTCCCGCACCTGCGGCAGTGGCGAGCCAGTTGACGGCGTCATTGTTCACGGCACGTAGCCCCTTGCTCCGAATCGTCGCGCGATCGCAGTGGTGGTGTTGTTCGGTGCAGGCGCCGCAAACCGAGCAACGGTAGGACGTCTGGATCGTTGCCCCGAGCACGCTGTCGACGATGGACCCAAGAAATCCGGCCGCGAGCGTCACGACGACCAGCGTCAACGGCGCGATCGAGCCGACGCTCGGAATGAGGTCGAGCCGGACGCCAGCGCCGGCCAAGAGAGCGATGAGCGCGGCCCCGGCGAGCGCGCCAAACGTGCCGCGTGGGGTGATGCCGCCGGAAACACCGGGAGTCACCGGTTTGCCCGTCGCGATCGATATTGGCGGGCGGGTGCTGCCGCGGCCAATTTCAGTAGCCCAGGTGTCGGCGGTCGCAGTTGCCAATGCTCCGCAGACCGCGGCAAATGCGAGCGTTGCGAAGTCCGTGGCGAGCAGCGGCATGGTCAGCGCCGCGATGGTCGCCACCGATCCATTGGCGAGCACCTGGACCGCGTCGCGGCGGGATCCGCGCACCTGTGCCTGGTCCGTCCGTCCGCGAGCGATGCGTGACAGGGCGCTCGACGTCGCGAAGAATGCGACGAGCATGAATCCGGCCCACCAGCCACCACCGGTTACGATCGCGGCGCCGACGACGACCGCGGCAATAGCCCCGGATGGCGCCAGCGATCGAGCACGCACGGCCGCGAACGCGATAGCGGCAGCGAGAATGGCGGCGATCGACAGCCGCAGTGGGAACTCGTTCACTCAACGCCTCACAGTATGCGCGCGTCCTGCCGATCCCGACGCGTCAGTGTACCCGCGCGTTGGCGGCGTCTGGATCGCCAGGGAACAGCCACGCATATCCGGGTGGCGAGGGGAGCCAAGTCAGGGTACGATGATCCGCGCGGCCCTCTAGCTCAAAGGCAGAGCAGTGGACTTTTAATCCAATGGTTCAGGGTTCGAATCCCTGGGGGGCCACCGCAGAAACCTTCATAACCAGGCGAGAAACAGAGAATTGGGGGATTCGCCACCCCACTCCAGAGCGTGGCTGACCGCAAAGCGACCGCAAGCCGAGTGACTGCGGGATTGGGCATGCTGTGGCCATTCAACCGCATGTTGGCGCGAGGGACGCGAACGAATGCGCGCTCGGGCGTGTCGATAATTGCAGATTATCACTGTAGTTCGAGCCGATTTGCGGCGACAGCGAGTGACGAGCCGTGTTGTGGCGCGTGTTGATTCTCGTGATCTGGGCCACCGTGTCAATCTACCTGCGGACGCGGGGCGAGCGCTTCGTGCCGGCGCTGGTCAAGGGATTGGCCGCCGGCATTGGCATATACATCGCCGCATTCGTGCTGGCGGCCATTGCCGGAACGCTGAACTAACCACCGCTGCACAGGCGAGCGGGTCGTGACACCGCTTGCGTTCGCACTGGTGCTCTCCTCGGCGGTGTTGCACGCCGGCTGGAATCTCGCCGCCAAGCGTTCGGGCGGCGGCATCGCCTTTATCTGGTTGTTCAATGCGCTAGCCAGTGTGATCTACGCGCCAGTTGCACTCGCTGTCGCCCTTATCGCGCGCCCCCGAATCGGACCGATCGAGATTGCGTTCATTCTTGGCAGCGCCGCGCTCCATCTGACGTATTTCGTATTTCTGCAGCGTGGCTACCGTCTGGGCGATCTGTCGCTGATTTATCCGCTGGCTCGCGGAACCGGACCGTGCATCTCGACGGCGGCCGCTATCCTCCTCTTGGGTGAGCGACCGTCCGGTCTCGCGCTCGCCGGCGCAGCAACCATCGCAGTGTGCGTGTTCGCCCTCGCCGGGGGTGGGGCGGGAAATGTTCGCAACTCCGGCGTTGCGATTCGCTACGGCCTGATCACGGGCGCGTTCATCGCCTCCTACACGCTGTGGGACAAGGTTGCGGTCGGCACGCTGTTGATTCCGCCGCTGATTTACGACTGGTGCAATGGCTTCAGCCGCACGGTCGTGCTTGCGCCGCACGCTCTGCGCCACTGGACGGAGGTGCAAGGCGAATGGGTCGCGAACCGACGCGAAGCGTTGATCGTGGCGGTTTGCAGCCCGCTCGCCTATATCCTCGTGTTGACGGCGCTGTCGTTCACGCCGGTGAGCTATGTCGCGCCCATGCGAGAGATCGGCATCTTGTTCGGCACGATCGCCGGGGCGCGGTTCCTGGGCGAGGGTAATGCGCGGCGGCGCGTGGTGGCGGCCGCCGGCATGGTGGTGGGGGTGGCAGCGCTTGCGATCGGATAGCTCGCCGCACCGACCCCGTGGGTTTAGCTGGGAAACTCCGTATTGTTGCCGCCCTCCGGAGAGGGCGTGACGATGAGTGCGGGCACGGTGGCCGCCGGCGTCCGGCCGGCGGTCGACCCGATCGGGAACGGCGTGGGTGTCGGAATTGGCTCCTGGTCGAAGGTGATGTTGTTCGTGGATACCGACATCGACCCGTCCCCGCCGGATTCGTAGTCGATATTGCCGGTTTGCACCGTGAGCGCGCCCGTAGCCGGATCCCGCGTGACATGGATGCCGCTCTCGTTATCGTTGCCCTTGCCTTTTGCGCCGGTCAATTTTCTGCCGCGCCGGCGCAACCGATCGCCTGCTTCGCCAGCTCGGCCGCCGACAATGTTGTCGTTGTCGTTGCCACCGCCGCGATGGTCGTTCTTGCCCCCGCCGCCGGCGCTTGGTGTTTTGGTCGGCGTGGCGGTTGGCGTCTTGGTGGCTCGCTGGAGATGAGTCTCGCCATTGCCGGCGCGATCGCCGTCCGCTCGGGCGGCGATGCGTCGGGCGCGGCGATCGGAACGAGCCGCCTGACGCTCTTCGGCCAGCGCGGCCTGGCGCTCCTCACGGTCCGCCGCGCGTTTACCACCACGGTCGTTGCGCGGATTGGTGGCGCGGTCGCCCCCGCCACGTCGAGCGCGGTCGCGCCGCGGCTTTTGCCGGCGTTTCGCGTCCGCCGCGCCAGATTCATCCCCGACGCCCGCGATCGCAAGGGTCGCGGCGGACGCGACGACCACGAGTCCGACGATGCCGACGCGCCGCCGGTCCAATTTGGTTTGGGCCATGGCGTCGCGGAGTCGTCCGAGCATCGTCCTGTATCCTTCCCTGTTCGTTCGCGGGAATCCGGCGACGGGGACGCCGCCGCCATTCTACAGGACGCGCCGGCGGCGCCGGGTGTTTCGCGGTCTGAGAGATCCACGGTCTTGCCGCCATGGCGTCAGGAGGAGCCACCTCACAAATCGTCGCGCTGCCGATGGCGCAACGCCGCCTGGGCGGCGTGAAACCCGCACATGCCGTGAACGCCGCCGCCCGGTGGTGTGGAGGCCGAACAGAGGTAAATGGCCGGATCGGTTGTCACATAGGGAGAGGGGAGCGCGGTCGCTTGCCGCAGCATCGCCGTCAGATCCTGCGCGCCGCCATTGATGGCCCCGCCGACCTCGTTCGCATTCAACGCCTGCAAGCGCGCCGGATTGGCGACTGAACGGGTGATAATGCGGTCGCGGAATCCGGGCGCGAAGCGCTCGATCTGCGCCTCGATGCGATCAGTCATATCGGCAGTGGAACCGAAGGGGACATGGCAGTAGGCCCAGACCGCCTGCATCCCGACCGGGGCGCGGGTAGGGTCGAACTGGCTGGGCTGCGCCAACAGCACGAACGGTCGCTCGGCGACCTTGCCTTCGTTCGCGGCTCGCTCGCTGGCCGCGATGTCCTCGAACGAGCCGCCGATATGAATCGTGCCCGCCCGGCGGCACGCTTCGGCGCGCCACGGGATCGAGCCCGCGAGCGCGTAATCGATCTTGAATGCCGCCGGGCCGTAGCGGTGGCGGCGAAGCTTCGCCTGAAACCCGGCCGAGAAGCGCTCGCCGGCGATCGATGCCGCCTGACCCGGATCGATATCCAACAGATATGCGTCCGCGCTGGGCAGGGTCGCGAGCGAGCGAATCTCGCGGGATGGGACAACGCTTCCGCCGAGATCGTAGAGCAGCGAGACGAGCGCATCCGCCAGTCGCTGCGCGCCGCCGCGAACGATCGGCCAGCCGACTGCGTGCGCCAGCATCCCGAGCACCAACCCAAACGCCGCCGAGATCGGCGAGTCGAGTGGGAGAAATGAATGCGCGGCCAGACCGGCGAATAGCGCGCGAGCCCGCGTCGTGTGGAACGTTCGCCAAGCGAGCGCCTTGGCCGAAAGCAGCGCCAGGACACCGAATCGGGCCAAGGATGGATGGCGCAGCGGCCGTAGCGGACCGAGCAAAGCCGGAATCAACATGGGCGCATCGCGTACGAGCGGCTCCATCAGGCGCAGGTAGGCATCGCCATCGACGCCGAGCGCGGACGCGGTGCGCCAGGGCGAGCGCTCCAGCACGATGGCCGTGCCGTCGTCGAAAGGGTGGGCGAGCGGAGCCGGCGGCTGAACCCAGGCAACACCGTATCGCCGCAGCGGCAACCGGCCAAGGAATGGCGAGGCAAGCGCCAACGGCAGCACGGTGGCGCACAGATCGTGGATGAACCCGGGTTCGGTCAACGGCAACGAGCGCAACCCGCCGCCGATCGTCGGCTGCGCCTCGTAGATCGTCACCTTGTGGTCAGCTTGCGCCAGCCGGATGGCGCCTGCCAATCCGTTCGGTCCGGACCCGACGACGATCGCGCGGCGGGACGACCGCATGTGAATCCTCCGTTTCCGCGCCCGATTTCGCGACCGCTAGTGTCGCTATCCGGCGACCGGTGGTCGGAAGCCGACGAATCCGGTCGCTGGATGTGTCCGTATACCCAATGACGGGCGTTGCGCGCTGATGGGAGATGAGGACGTTTATCTCGCCGCCGGGGTGGAACGAGCGGACGGAGTCGTGCGTTAGTGTCCAAAGAAGCGTGGGATGGTGCGGCGTGCCGCGTCATCGATTCGGGGGAGGGAGCTTTCATGATTGCAAACGTAGCGCGGGCAACCGCCGGAGCGGTGATTGCCGTCGCGCTGGGATTCGGATTCATCGGCATCGCCAGCGCGCAGGATGTGCGCATCAGCAACGACGGGCCGAATGTCACCTCGAGCGCGGCAGGCGCGGATAACGTCCGCGTTGAACGCAATCCGGGGCGACAGCAGGCGGTCGGGGGCGATGGGGTCGGCAACCGCGTCGAGCGCCGCCAGGCGAAGCGAGAGCGCGATCGGAACAAGAACGATCGCGGCGGCGGCAACGAGGTTGCGGCCGCGCCGGAAGCGGCTCCAGTCGATGAGGGCGGTCAGCAGGAAGCATGGGCTCCAGAATCGGATGTGCCGGCGGGCGGATCTGAATCGAAGCCGGTGAAGCTGCCGAGCACCGGGGTGGGCGAGATCGGTGGTTTGCTGCCGCTTGCCGCCATCGCCGGCGCGGTGGCGGCGGGAGCGCTGGGAACCCGCCGTTTGCAACGCGACTGACCCAAGCGTGAGAAAACAAGGCGTCGCGCGACCGGGTCTCCGACCCGGTCGTATCGCATTGCTCCGCTGGCGGTAAGCGAACTTTGGCGCAACGCTGCCGAGGCGCCGGATCCCGCCGCCACAGCTCGTTTTTCCGCTTGACACTTGGGGTTTACGCTGCCTAGAATCGGATCGATGGCAAATTTTGCACAGATTTGAGGGATTTGATAACATTTTGATGCACCGCCAGCGATCCGCACCAGACGAACCGATAGACTACGGCCTCCTGACGGGATGCCGACGCGTCGGGTTGCGCATCCGGGTGACGGCCGCATGAGCGACCATGGCGAGACTACCCCGCTTCGCGTCGGCTCCCGGGGCAGCGCGTTGGCGCTCGCCCAAGCCGAGCGCGTTATCGCACTGCTGCGCGAACGCGCGCCGACGATCGAACCGCATATCGAGATTATCCGAACCCAGGGCGATATCGACCGAACGTCGTCGCTGAACGTCATCGGCGGGCGTGGAGTATTCACCTCCGCGCTGCAAGAAGCGCTGGCTCGCCACCAGGTCGATGTCGCCGTTCATTCGGCGAAGGATCTGCCGCCGCTCGAACCGCCCGGATTGATCGTGGCCGCCTTTCCCGAGCGAGAGGATCCGCGCGACGTCTTCGTGTCGCGGCACGGGCTTTCGCTGGGCGATCTACCACCGGGACCGAAAATCGGCACCTCGTCGCGCCGGCGCTCGCTGCAGGTTCGGTTGCTGCGACCGGACGCGGTAATCGTCGATTTGCGCGGCAATGTCGATACCCGGCTGCGCAAGGCCATGGAGACCGATCTCGACGGCATCGTGCTGGCGGCGGCCGGCGTGGTGCGCATGGGCTGGGTCGATCGAGTGACCGAATGGCTACCGCTGGATCGGTTCCTGCCGGCCCCGGGGCAGGGCGCGCTGGCGGTCGAAGCGCGCGCCGACGATACCCCGACACTGGCGCTGCTGGCGACGATCGTCGACCCGGATGTAACAGTCCCGGTCGAAGCCGAGCGGACCTTCCTGCGGGAGCTTGGCGCCGGCTGCACCACTCCCGTGGGCGCTCACGTACGGCGAGAAGACGGGCTGTGGGTGTTGCGGGCCATGCACGCCACTGACGATGACGAACCTGTCTGGATCGAACGCGCATTGTCCGTAGACGGCTGGCGACAGGAGGCAGCCGCGGCGGCGCGAGAAATCGCGGCATTGGCTGAGCGTCGCGTTTTCCCACCGCCGGGCGGTCAGTTGGCGGGACTTCGGGTGGTGGTGACGCGGGCATCCGAGCAAGCCGGTTCGCTCGTCGAGGCGCTCCGCGCGGAAGGCGCCGAGCCGATGTGTTTGCCAACGATCCGCATCGCGGAACCAGAGGACCCGGCTCCGTTCGTCGACGCCTTGCGCGCGGCGGCCAGTGGACAGTTCGACTGGTTGGCGATCACGAGCGTCAACGGAGCGGCGCGGGTCGCGGCGGCATTGCGGACGCTCGGTTGCGATGGCGCCGGCTTGCGGTGCCGTATTGCGGCGGTGGGCGAATCGACAGCGGCGGCGCTGCGGGCTGAAAAACTGGAGCCGGATCTCATCGCCCCGGTCGCGACCGCCGAGGGGTTGGCCGCAGCGTTGATTGACGCGGGCGCCGTGGGGAAGCGCACGCTGCACCCAACGTCCGACATCGCGCGCGATGCGCTGGAGCGCCAGCTGAGAACCGCTGGAGCGTCGGTCGAGCGAGTGGTGGCCTACCGCACGGTTCCGGAAGAGCCCAACCCGGAAACATTGGCGATGGTGAAGCGCGGCGACTACGACATGGCGGTCTTCGCCTCGCCGTCCAGCATGCGCAACTTCTTCGCGCTGCTGGATGGCGAAACCGCGGGGTTGCGGCGGGCGCGGATCGTGTGCGTCGGTCCGGTGACGGCCGTTGCCGTGCGTGAGCTTGGGTTGCCGGTTCACGCCGAGGCGGCCGATGCCAGCGTACCCGGGCTGGTTGATGCGGTGATGCAAGCCCGCAGCATGACTCGCGATAACACGCCGGTGGGCGTTTCAGTCGAGCGATGAAAGGGGAGCGAGGGATGACGATCCGACAAAACGGGAATGAGGACCGACTAGAACTCCCCGAATTTCGTCGCCTGCGTCGGCTGCGCAGCTCGGAGGCAATTCGCCGGCTGGTGCGCGAGACGGCGCTCTCCGCCGACGACATGATTTACCCGCTGTTCGTCACCCACGGCCGCGACGTGCGGCGCCCGATCGGATCGATGCCGGGGCAATTCCAACTATCGGTGGATCAATTGCCGGCCGAGATGAACGAGCTGCGCGGACTGGGGATCGGTTCCGTGCTGTTGTTCGGCATCCCGGAGGAAAAGGATCGCGCCGCCAGTGGAGCCTTCGACCCGAGCGGGGTGGTGCAGCAGGCGGTGCGCACGATCAAGACAGCGGCGCCGGAGATGTTGGTCATCTCCGATGTCTGCGCCTGCGAATACACGGACCATGGGCACTGCGGGATTCTCGATGGTTGCGAGGTCGATAATGACCGCACCGTGGAATTGCTGGTCCGCATCGCCCTGAGCCATGCCGAAGCAGGAGCCGATGTCGTCGCTCCGTCCGACATGATGGACGGGCGGGTGGCGGCTATCCGGCAGGCGCTGGACCGGGCCGGCTACCTCAATACGCCGATCGTGTCCTACGCGGCCAAGTACGCCTCCGCGTTCTACGGTCCGTTCCGCGAAGCGGCGGCCAGCATGCCCGCGTTCG
>JADLCW010000438.1 GCA_020847015.1 Thermomicrobiales bacterium
GGAGCGCGATTTTCGAGTTGGCGGGTGGATTAGCAGTGCGGGCACCAGCGGCCGCCGGCGGCGGCGTCCTGGGTGGCGAAGCCGAGCACCAGCGTCAACACGATGAGGGCGACGGTGGCGGCGAACACCAGGGAGCGGGTGTCGAAACCGGTCACGGCGTCGAACACCATGCCGACCAGATCCTGCTCGCGCGGCTGGGTGTCGTCGGTTGATTCGGTCGCTTCGGTGGGCTGCCAGCGCATCATCGGTGAAATCCCTCCATAACACGGTAAGCGGAATGTTTCCGCCCCGACCTTCCTTATTATCTTAACATCGCCCCTCATGCGTGTCAAGGGGTCAAAAATATCAAGGAACGGCAGCCGGGGGAGCGCGTCGCCGCCCGCACCGACCGCTTGGCGCCGCGGCGAGGGCCGCAGCGCGATGCCGACCTGCTCGGGTGGCGCGGGCTGAATGGGGAACCATACGCGCGCGATGACGATGCGGCGGAACCGGCGCGGCGCGGGGCCGCGGGAGATCGGTCGCGCCGGCTACCGAGCGTGACGCGACGACGGCGCGGCGGTCGGCGGCGGCGGCTGGTTGGGGGAGGTTTTCGGGTACGAGCGCGCGTCGCATCGGCTCGCATCCTGTCCGGGCGCCGGCCTCGACGGCGGGCGCCCCGGTCGGCGGGGTTACCCGGCCGGCCCGGTGTTCGCGGTTAACGGCAAGGTGACGGTAAACGTCGACCCGACGCCGGGGGCGCTCTCCACGGCGATGGAGCCGCCGTGCATCCGCGCGAGCCGATTGACGATGGCCAACCCCAACCCGGTGCCGCCGTAGCGGCGGGAAGTGCTGCTGTCGGCCTGCCGGAATTCGTCGAAGATATGCGGCAGCTCGGCCGGAGCGATGCCGATGCCGGTGTCCGCCACGGCGATCTCCATGGCGCCGCCCTGCGCCCGCGCGCTGATGGCGACGGCGCCTTGTTCGGTGAATTTGACGGCGTTGCCGACGAGATTGAGCAGCATCTGCCGCAGGCGCGCCGCGTCGGCCCAGAGGGGCGGCAGATCGGCCGGCAGATCCACCGCCAGCGTCAGCCCCTTGGCGGCGGCTTGCGGTTTGATGCTGGCCACCACCAGCTCGACCACCACCGCCAGATCGAGCTCGGCGGCGTCCAGCTCCAGCCGACCGGCTTCGATGCGCGACAGATCCAGCAGATCGTCCACCAGATCGAGCAGGTGTTCGGCGCTGTGGGCGATCTGGGCGACATCGGTGGTCGCCTCGGTGGGCAATGCGGCCACGCCCAGCAGATCGGCGTAGCCGATGATCGCCGTGAGCGGGGTGCGCAGTTCGTGACTCATGGTGGAGAGAAAGGCGCTTTTGAGCCGGTTGGCCTGCTCCGCGGCGTCCTTGGCGGCCAGCAATTCGGCCTCGGCTTGCTTGCGGGCGGTGACATCCTGAATCTGGGAGACGATGTGCAGCGGCTGGCCGGCGTCGTCGCGCACCAGCGAGGCGCTCACCTCCACCCAGACGATTCGCCCATCGCGGCGCAGGTAGCGCTTCTCCACCTGGCGCGATCCCGGTGTCTCGGCCGGCAAGGGGTCGGCGGCGGATCGGTCGTCGGGGTGGGTCAGGTCGCACAAGGTCAACCGCAGCGCTTCGTCGGCGTCGTAGCCGACGATCTCGCAGAAGGCGCGGTTGACCTGCACGATCGACCCGTCCGGTTTGGTCAAGGTCATGCCGATGGGGGCGTTGGCGAAGGCGGCCCGGAAGCGCGCTTCGCTGGCCCGCAGCGCCGCGCCGGCCGCCTTGTAGGGGGTAATGTCCTGAATCTGGGAGACGAAATAGAGCGGCTGCCCGCCCTCGTCGCGCACCAGCGAGGCGCTGAGGCGACCCCACACCATTTGGCCGTCCTGGCGCAGGTAGCGTTTCTCGATCTGGTAGGACTCGATCTCGCCGGCGATGAGACTGGCGGTCTGGCTGCGGTCGGCGTCCAGATCGGGGGGGTGGGTGACATCCGGCCACGCGCGGGTCAGCAATTCGCCATCCCGGTACCCCAGAATCTCGCGCAGGGCGCGGTTGACCAGGACGAACCGGCCGTCGGGGGTGGTCAGCGCCATGCCGATCGGGGCATCGGCGAAGGCGGCCCGGAAGCGCGCTTCGCTGGCCCGCAGCGCGGCGCTGCCGGCGTGGCGGGTGGTGGTCAGGCGCGGCCGGGCGGCGATGCCGAGCACGACCCGGGCGGCGTCGCGGGTCGGCGCGGCGCTGAGCAGCATGTCGACATAGCGGCCGTCGCGGGCCGCCCAGCGGGCGCGCTGCCCATCGACGCGCTCGCCACGCAGGGCGCGGCGCAGCACGGCGTCGGTTTCCTGCGCCAGATCGGGCGGCACCAGCAAGGCGAGGGGGCGGCCGATGGCCTCGGCGGCTCCGTAGCCAAACAGCCGTTCGGCATCGTCGCTCCAGCCGACGATGGTCTCGCCGCGCACCGCGAGCACGCTGGCGGCGTCGAGCAGGGCCGCGCCGTTGCCGGCGCTGCCGAGTTCCTCGGGAGGGCGGGGGGCGAAGGGGCGCAGAATGGCGGCGCTGCCGCCGGTGGGCAGCGGCATCAGCCAGAGGTCGACGGGCAGGCGGCCGCCGTCGCCGCGCCGCGCGTCGGCGCGTTCCCAGCGGCCCGCCACGGTCGGCGGCCACGGCTCCACGATCGCGCCCAGCGGCTGCCCGATCAGCGCCGAGCGCGAGCAGCCGAGCAGGGTGGCGGCGAGGGGGTTGGCGTCGGCGCAGCGACCGGCCTCGTCGATGGCGAGGGTGGGGTGCGGCAGCGCGTCGAGCGGCAGCCGCAAGGGGTCGGCGACGGCGAGGGAGCGCTCGGCGCGCCCGATCGGGTCCGCAGCGTCATCCGGATTGCGACAGTCCACGCCCATGGCCGCCTCTTCCGCCGGAAATCGCAGACAGCGTCTCATCCTACCACGGTTTTCGCGACCGGGGCGGCCGGCAGGCGCGTTCGTTCGGAGCCGGCGCGTTCGGTTGACCGCGCGGCCGGGCGGATGCTGCGGCGACCGCGTCGGGAGCGGCGCGGCTGGTCGGCAGCGAGGCCGACGCGGCCGGTCGGCAGTGAGACCGGTGCGGCTGCGCCGCTGTCATCACCCGATCCCGCCCAGCGCCGCGGGTCATCCGGCGCGCAACCCGGACCATCCGCCGCCGGGTCATCTCCCACGGGGTCATCCTGAGCGGCAGCGAAGGATCTCTGCCGCCGGCAATGGGGCCACCGCCAGAACCACGCGATTCCGCACGCGAGATCCTTCGCTGCGCTCAGTGGACCGTCTACGTTGGAATGACCTATGCGGAGCACCCGGGAGCGGGGAGTCGGTCTCCGCCGAAAGGAGTCCGTCATGCCCCGGAAACAGCACCTTGTCCGGCTCACGCGTGATGACCGCCGCACCCTGATCCAGATGGGGCGCACGGGGCAGCGCGCCGCCTGGTCCCTGCAACGCGCCCGGATTTTGCTGGCGACCGACACCGCGGCGGGGCCGGCCGCCA